>JACNIZ010000369.1 GCA_014382805.1 Planctomycetota bacterium | reverse complement strand
CGCTGTACCGTCCCGCGGAAGGTGAACATTTCATTTTTATATGTTCCGTGTGGTCTAGTCTAGGGCAAGTAACAACTAAACTAAAGAACAAGCAACAAGGAAGAAAGCAAGAATGAACAAAACAAAGCAAGTCATCAGGGAAGATAACAATATTGATGCATGATTCCAAACCAGGAAACTATGTATATCTTGGAGTTAAAGATAGCGGATGCGGCATGAAACCCGATGTCATAGCGCGCATTTTTGACCCCTTCTTTTCCACTAAATTCATCGGTCGAGGCTTGGGTATGTCCGCAGTACTCGGCATCCTGCGTGGCCACAAAGGCTTTATTGAAATAGAGAGCAAAGTGGGCAAAGGCACGCAATTTAAAATTTTCTTGCCGGCTCAAGTACAAAACGGCGACTCGGGAATAGCGGCCCGTTCCATAGTCAAGGATCAGCAATCATCCGACACTGATTGGGCTAAAGGAAAGACCATTTTGGTCATTGATGACGAGGCCGACATACTAAGCATCGCCAGCGAAATTTTGCGCCATCTAGGCTTTCACACCCTCACCGCCGATGGTGGCGCCAAAGCCTTGGAAATACTACAAAATGGCCAAACAAGGGTGGATTTGGCGCTGCTCGATCTGACGATGCCGGGGTTGAACGGCTTCCAAACCTTTACCGGATTGAAAGCCCTACGCCCGGACCTACCTGTAGTTCTGTGCAGCGGATATAGCGAATCTGAGGCCACAAATCATTTCCCGAAGGATCAGCTTGATGGTTTTCTGCAAAAGCCATTTGGCGTAAATAAGCTGAATGCTTTACTTAAAACTATGCAGGGGAAACTCTGATCCAATCAGGGCAGTCCCCGAGGGTAATAAAAGCCACGAAGTTGCTAGAGTGACGTTCCATGGAACGCCGCCAATTTTTGAGAATGAGCGCTGGAACCAGCCTTGCCACCGGACTAGGTTTGGCCACTGTTGGATTGGATTCTTGCGCTCCTGAAAGTTCTGAGGCTAACCCACCCAATCCTATGTCCACACCTCCCGATCCAAAGCGCGAAGCCGATTTAGACGCCGCAGCCGACGAACTGTTCAGCCACCTAAGCAATCAATCGACCAGCGTTGAGCCCATTCAACGTCACGAATATCAAGCAAGGGTGGCCCGACTTGCTGGCCTGCTAAAAGAAAGTCCCTACGATGCCATGGTGGCCGAAGGTGGAGCCACCATGCGCTACCTCACCGGTATGACCTGGGGCCACAGCGAGCGTCTGTTTGCCTTGATTATTACCGCCGACGGCGAGCAGTTCTGGCTCTGTCCGCATTTTGAAGCCGACCGCGCGCGCTTAAAAATTGAAGCCAACAATGGCAATGGCGATCTGGTGGGCCCAGGTGGACAAATCGTTACCTGGCATGAAAACGAGTACCCATTTGCACCCTTGGCGGCGGCAATGGGGGAGCGAAACGTAGATCGGATTGCGGTAGAGCCCTCCCTACGGCATCGATTTGCGCATGGCTTTGCCGAGGAAATGGGCGCGTATAGGGTTGGCATCGGGCTTGATCTGCTGGTCGAGCTGCGTGGTCGCAAGGATGTGCATGAATTGCAGCTCTTGCGACGAGTCAATGAACTCACTCAGCAAGGCATTGCGGCGGCGGCTGAGCACATTAAGCCGGGCATGACCGGCGCTGATATTTCTCGGCTCATGCGGCAGGCTCAGAGCAAATTGGGGCTGACTGGCATCTGGGATCTATCGTTGATTGGAGAGGCGTCGGCGTATCCTCATGGCGGTTCGGCGGGGCACAAATTGCGCAGTGGCGAGGTTTTGCTGGTGGATACAGGAGGTACCCTACATGGGTATCAATCTGACAATACGCGCAGTTGGGTGCCCGACGGGGCGATTCCGGACAAGGTGAATCTGGTGTGGAACATCGTGCGCGATGCCCAAAAAGCAGCCTTCGACGCCATCCGTCCTGGCGACCAGTGCCATGTGGTGGACAGAGCGGCCCGTGAACTCATTGTGGCCAAAGGATTTGGGCCGGGGCACGAATTTTTCAGTCACCGCCTCGGTCACGGCATCGGCACGGAAGGTCACGAAGACCCCTATTTCGACGGCGGCTCCAAGGTGCAGATGGCCTCAGGAATGACCTTTTCCAATGAGCCAGGGATATACATTTTGGGGGAATTCGGGATTCGCATTGAGGATGTCGTCGTTGTGACCGATGAAGGTTCCGACCATTTTGGTGAATGGCAGACTAGCCCGCGCTTTCCAGGCCCGGAATAAGCCTGCGGAATTCTCAACACATTCTCGAAAGCAGTTGTATGCTTTCGGAAAAGCCGTAAAAAAAGCGGCTTCATAGGAATGTGCTTAACCGTCCTCGGTTGGCACCTTGTTTATAACCAACCTCCTTGGCGGGGGGTGAACAAGGCGTCCAATCGAGGCGGCTTTTTTGTTGTTTGGGTTCCGGCGGAACCTCGCCGACACCGTCAATTTCCGCCGAGCTGGCGATCGGCCTGCGCGGCTTTCAACACCGTTTGGAATGCTTCCTGCGTTACCGGAACGGTGAATTCTGCAGCACCTTGCCCGCTGGTTATGGTTTTCGTGATGGTGGCCAGGCCTGAGGAAAGTTGCACCAACATGGTGGGCCCTTGCGCGCTCATCGGCTCGTTTGGCAACCCGCGAAACGAGATCGCAAATTCCCATTCGCCGGCCCCAGGCAACTGCATTTCAAAACTCTGCTGGGAGTCGGACCACCTACCCCACGACGGTGGCAGCCAAGTATCAATGCTAGTGATTTGGTTCCCTTTCAAACGCGCCAGCATTTGCCACGAGCCGTCGCTGGGCGGTTTCACTCCTTGCGGCAGTGTGACCTGCAAAGCAATCGCCGACGCCAACGCTTCGGTGTGCCGCTCCCCTACCACCAGTATCGGGCTAGTTTGATAGCCGTCGGCACTGAGGCGAATGATCGATTGTGGTTGCGTGGTTACGAATTGAATTGGCATTGTTCGTTCCACGAACCTAACCGAGGTGTTGTGTTGAAAGCTCATGCGCGCTTGCGCTAAAGCCTCACCATTTTGGTTGGTGGCATACACTTGGTGCAGAAAAAGTTTGCCGCGTAAATCCACGACCTGCCAGTCGGCGGGCACACAGTTTTTGCCAGGCTTGATATCGAAGGGCTGGGAGGTCGCCACCCATTCGTTGGTGATCGCGGTCCGCAGTTGCAAAGTGGCCGTACCCGCTTCCAGCGCAGGGTAATGAAACTTGCCTGACTTTCGTTCCAAAGGGGCGTAGCGGTGTGCTTCAGCACTCGAAGCCGCAGTAGTGTGGTGTAGCTCCAACCTCAACATTTCGCTGCTGATGGCGTCGTCCAATTGAATGCGGCCCGCGACAGAGGCCTTTTTTTGTAGTTGAAATACTTGTCCGCTTTGGCCGAGCTGAAAAGCGAAGCTTTGGTATTCCTGAGGATTGGCGTCCGCGCTAGGCGCAATGCTCAAATGAATGAGCCCGACGTCTTCCTGGGCTTTGGCCCAACCCAAAAATCCAGTTGGATCTTGCAGCGTACCACGGATTGTGAATGCCCCAGTGGCATCGCTCAAAGTACTCAAATATTGGTATTCCCACGGCTGTAGTTCGTTGCCATGTATGGAAGGCACCCAAGGCAAAGCCAAACTAATTGCAGCACCTGGCAGAGGGCTGCCGTCGGCATTTTTCACTACACCTTGCAGGATAAGTTTTTCGCCCAAGGTGGTGTCTTTTAACTTACCGCCGACGTCGTTTGGAATATGCAACAGCCCCCATTCCACAAATCCTGCTACTTGGTCAGCGTTCACCAGCATGGCGTAAGTATTGCCTGGTTCGCCGATAAAATTGAGTTCGCTATTTGCATTAGTTGTGGTGCGGAGCGAGTATTGTTTTTGAGTCACTGCGGGATCAAGCAACGCCTCTTCGCGGAGTATGAAAAACTCCATATCCACCACCGTATTTGCTAACCCCATGCTGTCATGGCCAAGGACCATGGTTTGGTAGCGAGTCCCGGCGCTGGCGCCTATTAGCTCGATTTCCGAAATTACATCAGGCCGCTCGGAGGTCCGTCCGTGGGCAATTCGAAATTCGCTCGTACCGGGAAAACGAGCCCCAACTACCACTTCAAGATCCAACCCTACACGTGGGAAATGGGCCACACCTTGGCGCACGTAACTGATCGACGCCTGTTGCGAAGTTTTCAAATCAAAACTTCCGACGGCGCCTTTTTCAGTCCCGGCAATATGCACATAGTCGGCGTGCATTTTGACTGGCGCACCATCACGCAACGGAGTGCCGTCGGCGTTGCTGGCGCGCACGTTCATTGAGGTCGTTTCGGGTAGATGAAAAACGATTTCATCCAGCGGCGGGTCCTGTAACGGAAACTTATGCTGCAGCGAGTTTGCTAACGGCAGGTCAACGACAATAAAATGGCCATTATTGGGGTTGGCGCTCGCAAATCGAACTTGCATATTGCGGAAAATCGCACGGCCGCTTTCATCGGTTTTCACTAGGTCCAAATTGTTCCCATGGCCGGGAGCGTACTGCGATTGATAGGCGATCGAAACATCGGCTGCCGGCTGGCCCAGATGATCTAAAACCCGCACCGCAATGTTGACCCGCGCCTCAAGCAACAATTCGATCTCTTCATAGTGATTGTCATTGAGGTCTTCCAACATATACAGAGACGCAAATTTATCTGCGCTACGCGCCGCAACCCAGGCATAGCTAGTGCGTGCCGGCAAGGTCACGCGACCGGATGCGTCGGTGGAATATTTGCTGCCAAACCTCTCTAACAAGCTTTCCATATCCAAATTATCGCGAAACATAGTGCGCGAAAATTCTTTGTCCAGGTCGCTGCCGCGGTCAAAATAAAACACTTCAACATTAGCTGCTGGCTGCAAACTGCCAGCGTGCGAAACCGTCAGTTGATGCCCGCCGCCGACGTCCCCAGATCCCGCAGCACTAGAGTCAGGAATGGAGGTTTCCACTCTGCCATTGGCAAGCAATTCAACATTGACCTGCCCCTGAACTGGGTCATTTTCTGCTGCAACAGGCGTTGCAAGCTCGACCTCGGACGTATTGTTGACGTCGGTCTCAGCGCTAAAAATTTGATACAGCGGTAGCGCAAGCAGAACCGCAGCAGCGATCATCCATTTAGTTTTTGCAGACATGGTTATCAAGGCAATTGTGGTGACTGGGATCGGCGCCGCCGGCAGCGGGGCCAGGAAGATCACACAACGTTGCTTCCAATCCAAACCAAACCGCGCTTTCATGCGGCCGCGCAATTTTTCAACGCCTCGATGCAAACGCGTTTGTGCCGTCGCCGTCGGCACGCCCTGCTGACGCGCAACCTCGGCCACCGACAAGTTCTCGAAATAGCGCAAGTAAATGGCCGAACCATAGGGCTCTTCTAACTCGGAAACCAAAGCTGCAAGCGCTTGAAAGGTCTCCATGCGCGAGGCTACAGCTTCCGGACGATTTTGGTCGCCATGATCATCGCCCTCGAATTGCCCGTGGCCACTTACTGAGCCTGACGCCCCGTGCAGACCAGCCGACAATTTTCGGCGACGTCGTTCCTGGCGCTCCGAATCGCGGTAATTTCTGCCTACCACACTGCGCACTACCGACGACAACCACGCTTTCAAATTGCTGGAATGCCGCGGCGGCCGCTCCATCGCAGTCAGCCAAACTTGCTGCTCCACGTCGTCGGCAGCGCTGGAATCAGCAACCAGGCTGCGCGCCAAAGCACGCACCCAACCGCTGTGAGCCAGCAATTCCTCAAGACTAGGCGTGGAAGCTAGGTTTTTCATGATCTTCGCCACTCCAATGCCGGGGGCGCCTCAAACCTTTCACAAAATTCTGAAAAAATCAAATTTCCGCTTTCACGCCGATCTCAATCCTTCCACAATTTGCGGTTGCTTTTGTTCTTATTCCAGAACCGCGTCCACGCCAAGCTGTCGTCATAGCTTTCGCCGGTGAGCACTTTTAAGGCGCGAATCATCGGCCCTTTGGTGGCGCCCAAACGTCGCCCGGCGCTGCTGCTACCTCCACCGCGCGCCTCGTTGTCAAAGGACTCGAGTTGTTTGACCAATCGTTTGGTGCATTCCTGACGGATTTTTCCGGGCGCTGCGCTGTAATTTTGAAAAGCCTGTGCGGCAGCGGCAATGACCTGATTGTCGTGATGCTTCAGCAGGTTTAAAAGCTGCTCGAATTGTTCGTAGTCTTTGGTGCGCCCAATCTGCCGGATGCAATCCGCCTGCGCTTTACTGTCTTTGCTAAAACGCTTGTCCTCAAACCCCTGCCACAAATATTTACTGCCATGTTCGGGCATTCCGCCCAATACCCAAACCGCCTTGGCCCAAATCTTTTTGTTCCCTGCGTTGTCGCGGGTGCGAAATCGAAACGCTTTCCACACTTCTGCGGCTAACTCAGTACGCAGCCGATCGCCGTCGCGCAGCTGACGCTTGAGCTCCCCGGTATCCCCCTGCTTGCGGTCCAGTTGAAGCTGAATTTGCTCGCGCTGCTCCATGGATTGGGCATAAATGCGCCCCAATTTTTCAAGCGCGACTTGTACCTCGGTGCTCTTTTTCTTGTCCTTAACCAGCTCCAAATATTCGCCAATGATCTCTTCCGTCGTAGGCTCCGCCGATGCCTCCTGCTGCGCACCGTCCGCTGCAGTCTCCTCTTGTGGGCCAGCAGCGGCCAGCGACGCCGTCGCCAGCGCGAAAACGAGCCAAGCCGAAATCGTTGGCAAAATCCTTGGGCGCGGCATCTTCATCGGTTCTCCTTCCCACCAGCATACCGGCTGAGCGTAGAATTCGCGTTAGTCATGGATCTGCACTCCCCTCCTCGCACTTTCGGCCTTTCTGCTATAGCCCTTTTCGGTAGCGTCGCCCTGTTCGGGGCCAGTTTCAGCGCCGACGCCTCGGCTCAGGCCAATTATTACAACTCGGTCGACGACAGCAATAGCGCCGCGTTGCGCAGCAGTCTGCACGCACTAATCGACGACCACAGCCGCTTCCCATACACCGCCAGCGGCACCGATACTTGGGATATTTTGGAGGACGCCGACCAGGATCCGAACAATGCGTCCAAGGTTTTGGATATTTACCGTAACCGCAGCTACACCAAACAGGGTGGCGGCAATTCCAACTACAACCGCGAGCATTCGTGGCCGAACAGCTACGGCTTCCCCGATGACGGCTGGGACAACTATCCTTATACCGATTGCCATCAATTGTTTATTTGCGCGGTTGATTACAACGATTCACGCGGCAGTAAAGCATTTCGTGATTGCGGTGGCGGTCCGTCGTGCGTGGAATTCCCAACCGACTTCAACAACGGCGGCGGCGGTGGCAGCGGAGTTTATCCCGGCAACTCAAACTGGGCCGAAGGCAATGGCGCTTTTGGTGGCTGGGAAGTTTGGAATGATCGCAAGGGCGATTTGGCGCGTGCGATGTTTTATATGGATGTGCGCTACGAAGGCGGAACTCACGGCGGTACCGGGGCGTCGGAGCCAGATTTGATTTTGACCGACGTGACTTCGCTCATTGCTGGTTCGGCCACCGGGAATAACGAATCGGTGGCGTACATGGGCATGCTGAGTGTGCTGCTGCAATGGCACCAACTAGATCCGCCCGACGCGTTGGAGATCGCGCGCAATGACGCGGTTTACGGCTACCAAGGCAACCGCAATCCGTTCGTCGATCATCCCGAATGGGTGCGTTGTTTGTACAGCAATCAGTGTGATTCAGTGCTGCTGACTGCAAGTGGATCCAGCGTGAATCTGACCACTGGCGGCTCCGTCGACCTGAACATTTCTGCCGGTTCGCTATACGCCAATCAGCTTTTCCAAGTACTCGGCTCCACCGACGGCACCACGCCAGGCTTCACTTATACCTCGGTGGATATCCCGCTCAATCCTGGCGGAGTTTATTTTTGGGATACCGTCAACCAAAGCACTCCATATCTACTGGGAGGTTCCGGGACTTTGGACGCCAGCGGAAATGCAACTGCCAGCTTTGCCTTGCCCACCGGATTACCGGCTTGGCTAGATGGATGGGTCGTGAGTCACGCTTATGTGGTTCTGGATTTGACCGGCAACTCGGTGATTGCGGCTAGCAATCCCGTCGACGTATTGTTGGAGAGCAGCAGTGGTGGAAGCGGGCAGTTGGTGATCAACGAAGTGGACTACGATCAACCGGGCCTGGATACGGAGGAGTTTATCGAGATCTATAACAATGGATCCAGCACCGTCGACCTGAGCAATGTAATGCTTGAATTATGGAATGGTTCCGGCACTGCGCTTTACGACACCATCCATCTTTCTGCGGCTGGATCTAGCCTCGCCCCTGGCGGCTATTTGGTCGTCGGCACTGCGACTGTGGTAAATAATTTGCCAGGGGGAGTTTTATCCGTCACTTTTGGCGCGGCCGATAACAACGTGCAAAACGGCGGCTCCAACGGCGACGCAATTTTGCTACGGGACGGAACCACAACTTTAGATTCGATGAGTTACGAAGCGTTGGTCAACGGCCTCACCGAGGGCGCCAACCATGCTGGTGAAGAATCAGACGACGACTCCCTTAGCCGCAGCCCAAACGGCACCGACACCAATCAAAACGGCGACGATTTCGTCAAACAAGCTTCGACGCCAGGACTTCAAAATTAGAGTTTCTCCAAGGAAGCTCTAATTAATTCCAGCATGTATTGGACGAGCTGAGTCAGATAATTACGCGGGATCTCATTTTGGTCTATAGTGGCTTTCTCCCCTCGAAATGAAATCCCTCCTCCTCATCCTCACCGCAAACCTGCTTCTTTTTTGCGTCCAAGTGCCGGCCCAGGTGCTGGCCCCCACCCCTCAAGAATATTTACAGTGGCCAAAACTGTTTGATGCGGATCGCATTCTTCATCTGGAGCTCGACATGGCTCCAGGGGATTGGAACACCGTGCAAACTGATACTTCTTATGCGATTGAAGTTCCCGCAATGTTCGGGTTAGCTGGTGAACCGCGCAAATTGGTTTCGGTACGTCGCAAGTCTTGCGACTCCTTGCAAAACGGAACTTCGTTCGCCAAGGTCAGTTTGAAGATCGACATTAACGATCTAGTGCAAGGGCAAACCTGGCACAATTTAAAAAAATTGAGTCTAGAAAACGGTGACGACGAAGACGTAGTAACAGAGGGCTTGGGATGGGCAATCCACCGCATGGCCCATGCCGCAGAAGGCTACCCATATCAACCCGGCTACGCCAATTGGGCCACGGTTAGCGTCAACGGGACTTATACCGGCCTTTATGTAAATCCCGAACAAAAGGACAAGCGCTTTCTTAAAAATCGTCGCATCTGGAGTCCCGGGGAAACTTGGTTGTACAAACTCTCTGATGTTTATTCCGATTCATTAAAAGCGGGAAATGGCGAAAGCCCTGATCATGCGTTTTTTTGTTACGACCCTTTCCAACGGCCTAGAGGGAGCTGCCAAACACCGGACCTTGCAACCTTAGAAATGGATTGCATTTCGCGCATTAATATGCAAGGAATGTTGACTATGGGCGCGGTCAATGCTTTTTTGGGTCATGGTGATTCTTTATTTTCTAAGGGAAAAAATGTTTACTTTGCCGATTATTTAAACGGCAATAAACGCCTGTATTTACCCTGGGATTTGGACTCAATCATGAGCCAGGTCAATCACAACATTTTCAATCCTGGCGACCATTACGCCGACGAAATTCTGGCCGTACCATTATTCCGAAACCAATACAAATCCATACTCATTGATTTGCTGGATGGCCCCATGCAGGTTTACGAAATCCACGCCTTCCTGGATCAAATGGAACCCATACTCACACCTTGGCTGCTGCTCGATGCCAACAACCAATTAGGTGACGCCAACGGCATCGCTTCGAAATTCCAAGGCTTAAAAGATTGGGTGGAGCAACGGGACGCCATTGTGCGCGCACAGATTGCGAATGACTAATTTTGCTTGTTGATTAAATTCCCTTTTCCCTGTTTGGGAATTGCTCATATATTGGAATCTCGCCTTCTTTCCTCATTTCCCCTCAGCAGTTCCCGTCATGCAAAGCTCGCTCTCATTAATTCTTTCGGGGCTTCAGGATTTCGTGTGGGTAGATCCTAGTCTCGGGTACATATCCAGCCCACCGCAATGAAAGTAAATCGCGTTCCGAAAACGCTCCCTGT
>JACNIZ010000394.1 GCA_014382805.1 Planctomycetota bacterium | reverse complement strand
TCTCTGCGAGACTAAATGTGGTGCCGCCGCTGGATTCATGGCCGCCCAATTGGATGTCGGTCGGGCTAATGGCCGCGGTATTGCCCATCGCAGTGAAAGTCAGACCTTTATTCGTCGATTTCCACAGGCGATTGTCGTCCATCAAATACAAAGCGCCGACGGCATCGCGCGGGGTCCAAATATCAGGCTTGTAGCCAGTCATGTCGCGCATCAGCTGAAAACTGGTGCCCTGGTCAACCGAGCGGTACAGCTTCCATCCGCTATTGCGTGCGATCAGGTACAGGGTGTGATTGGCGTCGTCCAGCATCAGTAGACGCTTGGACTCGGTCATGCCGGACAAGCCTGTAGGGGTGTGCCAGGTGTTTCCGAGGTCGGTAGACCGCAAAATCGTGCCGCCGCTGACGCGCACCAGGATTTCGTCGCCGGGGGCGTTGGGGATGGCCACCAGGTGGCTAACGCCACCATAAATGTGGTCGGAAATTGCGATCCAGTTACTGCCGTCAATCCCAGCCCGGAAAACCCCACCCAAAGCCGACCCCGCGTAAAGTGTTGTCATGTCGTCGGTTGGGGTAATCGTCAACACATTGCCCGCCTGATCCCGGCTTCCGACCTCGGTCCAATTCCCAGTACTCGCAGCCCGACCCAAACGCGCCTGATCCTTGCGATCAGTCGCCTCAGCCGCGTTTTCACGCTCTATAGCCCGCCAATCCACTCCAGGAGCGGCGCGGTGCATTTCTTCCATCCACTGCCGACGCTTTTCCTGATTCTCTTCTTCAGCATTTTCCTGAATTCCATCCTGCGCCTGCTGATCGTCGATTGGCGGTGGCAACAGGGTTTGGTGAGCAGGTTGGTTGCAGCCTGCAGCAAAAACTACAAGTGCGGTAAGGCAAAGTGGTTGGCAAAATCGGTTCATCGGCAGATGCAATTCTCTACGAAATCCCTACACGGCATGGATCAGCCAATACTAATCCAAATTTTGGGCCGCTTCGGCCAGAATCACTAAAGTTCTGCGCCGAGCAAGTTTTTCTGTGCCAAAATATGACTAAGGGACCTGCCCAAACGTTCCTTAGTTTGATTCCACAACCATTAGCTGCTTTCATGTCTAAACCTCCTGTCTTTCTTTTTTACCTATCACTTTTTGCGATAGGCGCTTGCGGTAACAGTCCTTCTGGATCTAACAATTCCGGCGGCGGTGGCACTCCCCCTACCATCGATTTCGCTGGCCCTACCGACGCAGCACCTGCGTCCTACACCTCGATCGCCGTGCAGTGGAACGCGGCGGTGGTCACCAACCCGCTACCAGGCATCATTTATTACGACGTTTACCGCGCCGAATCCGCGGGCATGGCGTCGGAAATCCTGGCCGCCACCATTTCCGATGGCGCGCTGTCCATGGTCGACTCGGGCCTGGCCGACGATACCACCTACTTCTATCGCGTCCTCGCTCGCACCGACGAAGTCGCCTCAGATAACGCCGACGTCGTCTCTGCCAACCTGCCAGCAAGTCCCCACGGGCATGGAATACGCAACTACCGTGGAACCGCTGTGGAGCCGCCTCGACGATACTGGCACCTACACCTGCCTGACCTGTCACGACAGCAATGCGTCCATCGCTAAGATGGACCTCACCAGCTGGGAGGGTTTGGTAATTGGGATCGGCACTGCAGCGAAGCCGAAATCCTTCGTCATCCCGACTTTCGGCAAGCAAAGTCTCTTGAACGCATTGACCCGCATTCAGGACCATAGTCTTTCTTTGGCCTACCACAAATTGTGGAGGAGTCAGGCAGCTGCTTTCCAAGCCGGATTGATGCCTTGGATCGACGAAGGCGCTACTGAATTCCCAGACACCACCGCGCCAGAGTTCAACCCCGTCGACCTAGCCGACGCCAGCTTGCACTTCCTCACTCAAAATGGCGCGAACAAAGTTACGCTCAACTTTCCGCACGCCTCTGACCCGGAAAGTGAGCCCTTCCTCAACTTGGCTGCCGACCACCTGGAGTACCACGTTTTCGTCGGCTTAGATTCCAACTCCATCGATTGGGGCACCCCAGCGGCGAAGGTAAAACGTTTGTACTTCAAAAATGAAAACGCCACTTTCGCTGTAAACGTGAATTGGGCTCACAATACCGGCGTATTTTGGTGCGCGCATTGGACCTGCGCAATAACGTCAGCTTGAGCGAGGTGGAATTGGTATTCAATCGTAGAGGCCCTTAACCATTACATGCCTCTGCCTAGTCGGCTTGATCGGCTATGCGCCACAAATACCACGAAGCGGCAGTGCGATACGGTTCCCAAACCGATGCTCGCGCTGCCGCTTCCATTGGCGTTGGCCGCTCCTGCAAACCGTCCAATTTGCGGATGCCTTCTTGGATGCCCAAATCGGTGCTGGGGAAGACGTCAGGACGGCCGAGTTTGAACATCAAAAACATCTGCGCGGTCCATAATCCAATGCCGCGCACCTCGATCAACTTGTCGAGTACCTTCTGATTCTCCCACCGCGAAACGCTGCCCAACTTCAACTCGCCGCTTTCAATGCGGCGCGCTAAGTCCTGAATAGCCAGCATTTTATTACGAGACAGCCCGACCCCGCGCAGGTCTGCGTCGGCGAATTGTAAAAACTCAGCAGGCTTCGGGGCGCGACTTCCAGACGTCAGCGCCACGGCTCGGCCCCAAATGGTTGCTGCCGCTTTGCCCGCCAATTGCTGGTACACGATGGCGCGCGCCAGCGACTCAAAATGACTGATGCGGCGCTGCTCTGGCAACGGGAATTCAGGAAACGGCTCTAACCCCTTCGCCGCCTTCGCCAGAGCCGTATCGACTCTGGAGAAGTGGTTTAGAATTTTGCGCCGACTCACTCCGCCGGAACTTTGGGGCTAGGCTTCGGCTTTTTGTCTTCCTTCGGAATCAACACGCCTTCCCACCAACCCACCATCGCCGAGCCGCGACCGGTGTCGTTGAGGATATTCGCCGGCCGGACCTGCTTATCTTTGTGCTCCTTGCTGAACTCAGCCAGGATTTCGCGCAAACGCTCCTCGCCAGCATTGTGACAAAGCACGCCCACGACCGAACCACGCCCAGCCCCAGACAAACGGCTGCCAAACAGGCCTGCGTTGCGTCCGGCGCCGGAAACGCGATCCATAAAGTCTTTGACCAGCTCGCTATGGATCGAGCACTTGTCTTTTAACGACCGGTGCGACGAGCCCATGACCTTGCCAGCTTCCGCCAAGTGATCCTCACGTTTGGTGCGTGCGTACTCACTTAGCTGCTCAACAAAACGCCGGACCCGGCTAGATTCGCGCATTTGGTGTTCGGACAGAGCACGCTGACGGTAAGGCCGTGCTGGATCCACCAGCGCCGCCACCTCAGGCTCTACTTCGGCAAACTTGGCCAACCAGTCCTTCCCGCTCTCGCGGGCAGGCACGTGGCTGCGCAGACCGCCCTCGAACTCTTTGGTGGTCACCTGACCCCAACCGCCGAAAGTGGTTTGATCATCCGAGGTCAGGAACTTGTTCAAATGAACCATTCCCATCGCCGCGCCGACGCCGGCGGCTAGCGAATCTTCCGGACTCGCTACCGGCTCCAGCCCCAAATCCACCGCCGCCACAAAAGTGTGCTCGGGGATTGGCGCCCAGTGCATCGTCGGGTCCAGGCCATGCTCGATGATCATGCCAGTGTGCAATTCACTGAGTGAGGCAGTCAGTGCCTCAGCCATCGAAAGATTTTCGCCCAAAACTTCTTTTGCACCATGGACCACCGCGCGAGCGACACGAACGCCGTCGACACGTTTTTTATCTAATCCGGTGGAAGCTTTGAACGCCATCGCGATGGCGGTCATGTAGCTGACGGTATTGCCGAAGCCTTCGCCGGCTGGCAGGCGCGACCAGATCACCAGGCTGAATCCGAACTTCGGAGTATTCAGTTGGTGGGTGCGGCGCAGGCCAATGACGATGGACATGATGCGCATCATCATCTCGGTGGAATCGGTCTGGTCGAACAGCGCGGTCAGTACCGCGTAGCTCCTGGGCGGACCCTTTTTGGTGTAAACGTCTTCAATACACCCGGACCATTCAATGGTCTCGCCTTGTTTTCCGCCACCTAAGACGCGGATGTGGATCTCATCGTCCTCTCGGTTTTGGATTCCGGCATATACCGCACGCGACAATCCGACGTGGAAAGTCGCATTCCCGGTATGCTCGCCGGGGCCACCGCAAACCTGAAAAACCGCCGGTGCACGGGTGAGCCTGATGGGTGTATCAAGCTGCAGAATGTCCCCCGCTGCGCTGGGTAGCAGCATGGCGAAGGGGTGAAATGTGGGCTGTAGAGCGGGCTGAGGCAAAACGCGACTTGCTAATCGGCACAAGTCCGGGGGGTGTTATCGCCTTTCCGGGCCAAAAACGCAAGTATCTCAACCAGGAAACTCCGCTATCATTCCTGTCCGCCGTGGGAATTCCCCCGACTTCCCCTCTTGGCCCCCCAGCGAAACTCCCGAAATGCTGTCGTCCGCTACTCTGCGTCTCCCGCTTTTGCTCGCCCTCGTCGTTCTGCCGTTGTCCTGCGGCAGCTCCAGTTCCTCCGGTGGATCCGGCGGCACAGGTGGCACCGGGGAAGATGTGCAAGTCAACTTTTCTGGCCCGCAATCCAGCTCGCCAATCTCCGCCACCAAAGTAGTCATCTCTTGGTTGGACGCGTCGAACACGGCTGGCGATCCACCTAGCAGCATGAGCTACAAGGTTTACCGTTCCACTGCTCTGGACCTCGCCGACGAAACTCTGGTGGGCACCACCAGTCCTGGCGTGACCTCTTACGTAGATGGTGGATTAGCTGGCACCGGTAAGCAGACCTACTTTTACCGCGTGGTTGCTGCAGACGTATTCGGCAACTTGTCGGTAAACGCAAACGTCGTCAGTGCACATCCGCCTGCCGCAATTCAGTCTGGCTCAATCGATTTCGCCACCGACGTGCAACCTCTGTTCGACCTAGAGGGCGAGGCTGTCATTCCTGGTCCGGAGTCGGGTCCCATTACTTGCTTGGACTGCCACGACGGCACCACCAACATTCTTGCGACCGAGGCAAATTACACCACCTATGCTGGCATCGTGATTGGCGTCGGCACTTCGGGTAGCCCGGACAGTTGGTTAGTACCAGGCAATGGCAATCAGACTTCCAATCAGTTCTTGAGTCGGTTCTGGACTTACGACAACGGTAATCCAAATGCAGCAGCTGCCCATGGTGCAGCTGGTGCTGGTTATCACAACAGCACCAACGACCTGCAAGCTTTCGCAAACGCTCTAAAGAGTTGGGCAAATGAAGGCGGCTTGGAAGCTCCTGATACGGAACGTCCAGTCATGGACTTCACCAACGTTAATAACTCGACTTATGAAGCCAGTTATGACTTGGGCAATGATCAAGTGACCATCACAACCTTCCACGCTTCCGATCCTGAATCACAAGCTGGCATGCTGACTGACCCATTGCGCTACCGCGTTTACGGCGGCCTGTCCTCGACCACCATTGATTGGGGCACCCCATTGGTGGAAACGGATCGCAACATCTACAGCATGACCTCCAACGTCACGATGACTTTCGCTTACTCCAGCGCAACCGGCGTATTCGTCGTTCGCGCTGTGGACTTTGAAGGCAATGAATCGTTGAACGAAACTGAGTTGAAAGTTACTCGCTAAGTTTTAGACCCTGCGCTTGGTTGGCTTACTTGTCTCCGACGTAACCCAATTCTTTAAGCAAATCACGGTCGGCCTGGCTCTGCTGGGTCGGCCGCATTTGTGCCCGGTCGGTGAATCCTGCGGCTAGCATGGCGTCCAACGCCGCGCCCATTAATTGAAACTCCGACTGGTATAGCCGCGGGCTGACGTTGCGGCGTTCGCGTGGATCCTTAGCGTGGTCGTATAGCACACGCAGATTGGTGCTACTTTGCAAGAGGCGGTAGTGGCCAAAGTTGACCGCGTATATGTCGCCCTGAGTGTTTTTGATTCCGCGCCGATGAGCGAGCAAAATGCGGTTTCGTAGTTCAGCAGGTATGGCCGCTGCTTGCGGTTCAATGGTGGTTTGGGTTCCGTCGGCGGCTTGCTGTTCGTCGGCGGCTTGGCCGGCAGTTTCGAAAAAGGGCAGCAAACTCAAACCCGAGCCTTCGTCAGGCGCGGGTGAACCGACCCATTGCAATATGCTCGGCATCACATCTTGGATGCCGACCAGGTCAGGTACGCGATAACTGGGCTGCAAACCGCCGCCAGTGGCCATTAGCATGATCCGATTGAGCTCCACATGCATTTGGAAACGGTGGCCGACCTTGCCGTGATCGCCGAGCTCTTCGCCGTGATCGCTAACAAGGATGACTAAGGTTTCGTCGCCCCAATTCCATTGTTGGAACAGCTTGGCAAGTTGTTGATCTAGATAGCTGATCTCACTGCGATAACTTTCAGCGGCTTCATCAATCTCACTCTTTTGGGCGACGTCTTTTTGGTACCACGGTTCGCGCTGGTGGTACGGCATGTGCGGATCCATGAAATGCAGATAGAGGAAATAAGGCTGCTTGAGTTCGGTCAATTCGTCTTGCCACATGGACACTTCGTCGACGACTTCGTCGGCGGTTGCGTTGTCCATATTGACCAACCGATCAAAGCCGCGCGTGAAACCAATTTCCGGTCCGACGTTTGGATTGGTGCTGAGGCCGAAGGTGGAATAGCCAGCGCTTTTCAGATACTCAGTTAGGAGTTTCATGTCTGGCGCAAATGCGTTGACCATCACTTCATCATCTTCGGCGCGACGCGAATGAGCTTGCATGCCTTCGACGATGCCATGCGCCGGTGGATAGTGGCCGGTGAATAAAGACGCACACGCTGGTGCGGTCCATGTAGAGGTACTGCAGGCACGATCAAAAACGATCGAGCGTTTGGCCAGCTCGGCAAAAAATGGCGATGTGGCGGCGTCGGCTTGGTAGGCCTGGGTGTAATCCGGTCGCAACGCGTCGAGCATCAAAATGACGACGTTTTTGCCCTTGCCGGTACCGGCTAATTTGGTAGGCAGGAATTGAGGTGCTGGGTTGCTTGAAAGGGTCGGCGTTAGGCCGGCTTGCAGCATTTGTGTCAGCACGGCGGGCGTAATCCCTAGTGCGGCAGCTTGTTTTAGGAATTCGCGACGCGACCTCATTTTTTTACTTTAACCAACATCGGCGATTTCACGCCAAAACCTTGCCGTCGGCCGCCGAACCTTTGGAGTCGCGCTCAGCTTTCCAGGCGAGGACTTCTTGATACAGCGCTTCAACCATTTCACTTTCGGGCACGATCCGCACCTGCTCGCCGTTGCGGTAAAGAATTCCCTTACCGCCGCCGCCGGCAATGCCGATATCCGCCTCGCGCGCTTCGCCGGGGCCGTTGACGACGCAACCCAGCACCGCGATTTTGACTGGCGCGTCTTCGCCGTCGAGCTTGGCCTCGAGCTCGTTCATGAGTTTTTCCAAGTCGATTTCAATGCGACCGCAAGTCGGGCAGGAGATCAGCTCAGGTCCGGTCACGCGCGCGCCGGTGGCTTGCAAGATGTCGTAAGCGACCGGAATTTCCGCGCATGGGTCGCCGGTTAGGGAAACACGGATGGTGTCGCCGATTCCGGCCATCAGCAGTGGACTGAGTCCGGCCGCGGATTTGATCGATCCGTAACCAGGACGCCCCGCCTCGGTGACGCCGAGGTGCAGCGGAATGTCGGACTGTCCCGCGAACAGCCGGTTGGCGTTGATCACGCTATGGGTATCGGTGGATTTCAATGACACCACCAAATTCGTGAAGCCCATCTGCTCGACCACGTCGCAATGGCGCAGCGCGGACTCGACCATCGCTTCCGGCGTCGGCCAACCGTATTTTTCCAGCAAATCCTTTTCCACTGAGCCCGAATTCACGCCAATGCGGATGCAAATCTCCGCCGCCGCCGCCGCCCGCACCACTTCTTCGACGCGCTCACGACTGCCGATGTTGCCCGGGTTTAGCCGCACCTTGTCGACGCCCGCGTCTATCGCGCGCAGAGCCATGCGGTGGGTGAAGTGCACGTCGGCCACCAGCGGCACCGGACAGTGCTTACGGATCTCTGGCAGCGCGTCAGCAGCGCGGTCGTGGTTAACGGTCACCCGCACCAGCTCACAGCCAGCGGCGACCAAAGCCTCAATCTGCTCAATCGTGGCCTTGGCGTCGGCGGTGTCGGTGGCCGTCATCGACTGCACCAAAATCGGATGCCCACTGCCAACCTTCAAGTTGCCAATGGTCGCGGTGCGTGTTTGGCGCCGTTGCATGCCCTATTTTAGGACAGGAAGGGCAATCCTTTCTAGCAATCCTTGGGCAGGTCAATTTTTATCCTTGCCAGGTTGTTTACCTTTGGAAGATGGCTCTATTTACTGGGTTTGAATAGGGCGGCGTGGGCGAAACCCTAAATCCCCAATGAAACTAGGCACTCAAACTCGCCATCATCTCCGCCACGTCCTGAGTGCGCCAAACAGATACGTCCGTTCGCATTTGCTTTTCTGAACCGTCATAAACTAAGGCTGACATCCCCGAATGGGCTGGCAACTTATTAGCCACAAAACGCAGGCTCTTGAAATAGTCATTGGCGATAGTAGCGCCAGATTTTATCTCAACCGGCGATACCACTGGTCCGTTCTCAACGAACAAATCTACCTCGTTGCCTTTTGCATCTCGCCAAAAATAGAGGTTGCTACGCTTTCCAAGGTTGTAACGGTATTTTAATGCCTCCATGACAACCATGTTTTCATAAAGATTGCCACGCAACGGATGGTTGGCAATGTGGCCTTCCTTCTCTGCGCCAAGTAAAAATGCGGCCAACCCTACATCGTAAAAATAGAGCTTTGGCGTTTTCACTTGCCGCTCGGAAATCTTGGTATGCCATGGCCGAAGCAAATGAACCACGTAACTTGCCTCAAGCAAGGTCAGCCAATGGCGAGCCGTGGGTTGAGAGATTCCAACATCATTTCCTAAGCTTTGTAGATTCAACAACTGCCCCACTCGGCCCGCGCACAACCGAACAAAGCGTTGAAATAAATCTAAATCCCGCACCGCTGAAAGTAGGCGTATATCTCTTTCGACATAAGTCATTAAGTAGTTACCTAACGCCTGCGTTGAATTTTGATCGTTGCCATAAAGCCGTGGATAAAAACCGTTCAATATCTGTGCGTCGGTACTTAGTTTGATGCCAACATTTAGCAGCTCCACTTGACTCAGCGGGAGCAGTTTCATCATGGCAGTGCGACCCGCAAGGGATTGAGTAATCGCGGTCATGACCTCGAACTGTTGACTACCCGTCAAAATGAATTGCCCGGGTTCATTCTTTTCATCTAAGACACCCTGTAAATCAGAAAGCAAATCGGGCGCGCGTTGGATTTCGTCAAGGATCGCCCCATCGGGGAATGATGCTAGAAAACCGCGTGGATCATCTTTGGCAAATTCGCGCTGGTCGAGGTTCTCGAGGTTTACATATCGCTTCTTGGGAAACGTCGCGCGGCATAAAGTGGTCTTGCCGCTCTGGCGCGGGCCAGTAACCGTAACTGCCGGGTACTGGCTGGCGGCTTCGAGGAGTAATGGCTTTGCCTGGCGAGGGATCACACCGGAAACATATCACGAAATGGGGAAATTCCAAAGTAGTACCTTGAAATTTCCCCTATTTTTGAGAAAAAACATCTATAGATCATTGTTTTATGCGCTAAAGCCTAACCAAAAGTGTGACCACTTCGTCGGTAATCAGAATGATCCACGTTGCCGGAACTGCACGATTGCTACTCACTCTAAGAAGGAAGGCCCAAGGTTGGACCTCGGATTCCCCCTACCCGCCGAAGGATGCAAACCTATTAACCAAAAAAGATTACTCTCCAACTTTCTGGCCGTCAGCCAGACGATCGAGCACGTCCCAGTAGCTGACTATGCCGACCAGGATTTTGGTGTCGGGATCGACTACGGCGATGTTGTCCTGAGTTTGCGCCAGACGCTGCAAGGTGCGCGTAAGTGAATCCGAAGGATTTAACGACTGTGTCGCTTTGTAGGCATATTTACGCACTGGCTCGTCCCATACTTTGGCCAGCCGACGCTGTAAATCGGTGAAGCGGTCGGCCATGAAGCTGATGTCTTTCATTGGACCTGCGCGGGCGATTTGGGTTGCAGCAGGCACCGCCAAAGTCAGCACCGTATGGACCCCGAACTGGCCAATCAAGCGACCTTCATCGCTGACTACTGGGAT
>JACNIZ010000365.1 GCA_014382805.1 Planctomycetota bacterium | reverse complement strand
TTCCGTCCATTCCCTGAAGATCTACTGCGTAAATTCCTCAGCGGCCGCGAACGAATCGCCATCATGGATCGCGACGTCTGCCCTGGCCTCGGCGGAATTTTGTGGGGCGAAGTGCGCGGCGTGGTGCCGGACGCGCTCGTTCAAGGTTACATGGTTGGCGTCGGCGGCGGCGATGTGCAACCGAAACACATCCAAGAAGTATTGGACGATTTGATCAGTTTGAAATCCGCAGGAACCCCCAAAATCATGGAGGTGGCATGATGAAAGAACAACCTCTGCTTTGTGGTTTAGCGCAAAGTGCCGACGACCGCGCCGAACCGATTTTGCGTTCCGGCAATTCCAACTGCGGCGGCTGCGGCATGTCGAATGGATTAAACATGCTGAGTCGCGCGGCGGGTACGCGTAATGTACAAGTGGTGATTCCGGCGTGCTGCGGAATCGTGACCGCCGGGCAATATCCGTACTCCGCATTTGGCGCGCCGGTGGTGGCGTCGACCTTTGCTTCTTCGGCGGCGGTGGCGTCGGGCTTGGCGCAGATCGCAAAAATCAATGGCGACGATACGCGGGTGATTTGCTGGGCCGGCGACGGCGGAACTTATGACATCGGCATGGCTACTTTGTCGGCGGCGGCTGAACGTAATGAAGACGTTTTGTACATCTGCTACGACAATGAAATTTACGGCAATACTGGCGGTCAGCGTTCATCGGCCACTCCGATTGGTGCGACCACAACCACGACGCCAGCGGGCAAGGACATCGACAAAAAAGACGTGATGGGAATCATGGCTGCACACCGCATTCCGTACTGCGCATCCGTTTCCATAGCCGATCCCGCTGACGGCCACCGCAAGATGCAACGCGCCCTGGATACCGAAGGCTTCCGCTTTTTGCACCTGCTTTCGCCATGCCCAACCGGCTGGAAATCCGAACCAGCCGAAGGCATCGATCTAGTTCGCTTGGCGATTCGCAGCGGACTTTATCCCATTTATGAAGTAGTCAATGGATTTGATTACACCATCAACGAAACCCCCGACCTCAGCCGCGCCGCATTGGAGAAGTACTTCTCTCTGCAAGGTCGCTTCCGCAAAAACGCCATCAACCTGGACCAGATTCAAGCAATGGTGCAGCGCAACTGGGACCGATTAAAACTACACGCGGAGGTAAATTCATGAGCACAGAGCAACCACAAAATCCACCAGCCGCATGTGAGCACCCGGAATGCGGACAAATCCATTGCCAACGCCTTGACCGCAATCGTTCGGTAGAAAAGCACGCCGAATGCCCTTACTGCTTAGGGACCAAAGAAGAAATTCAAACCGGCGACCACAAAAAATTCTGCGACTTCCACGAAGGCAAGGACCCGATTCATTTCGGCTTCCCGGAAGATACTTCGCGGCACGAACGCGGTTAACCAAAATCTTCGCCTGGAACTTAGTAATTTATCGGTGAAGTAGGGCCGAGCGTCGCGAGTCGAACATAGGTTTGGGGTGAGTATGATATAGGGAGTTGTCCTCACACTCCTTGTCTACTCAAATCGAATCCATGTCATTGCAACTCGCTCAAAGCATCATTCGCCTGTTCGGGCTTTATTTCATTTTCAATGCCAGCGTTAGTTTGGTTCGGTATTTCGCTCGGGCGACCCAAGAACTGAGCTTAGGGCACACCAACGAGCTGGACATGGGCGACCTTTTTTGGGACCTAATACCCATCGGGATTTCTATTGCGGCAGGCTTTGTTGCGCTGAAGCGCTCGCGTACTTTTGCCAAGATCGTGGTAGCTGAATGAGCAGCTTCCGCGCTCGTGGTGCCGCAGCATTTATTCGCCTCTTCATTCGACGGCGAAATTGGGGGGTAGGGATGCAGCTGGCAAAACGCGCCCGTCGGCATTTTGGTACTACCCGGGCCTTGCAATTATTTCGCAGCCTAGGTGTGAAAAGGTCGAGCTTCCTAGTTGGAGAAATTGCCGTGGAAGAACTCAACCCGCCGACGCCAACTACGCTCGTGCTTTTGTATTTGCACGGCGGTGGATATCTTTCCTGCTCACCGGCCACGCATCGTCCAATTACGGCAGCATTGGCGCGGTTAACTCCGGCTCGAGTCCTAGTACCGGATTACCGACTAGCACCTGAACATCCTTTTCCAGCGGCGCTTGACGATGCGGAAAAAGTCTATCGCTGGATGCTGGATCAAAACATCGATCCCAATTTTATTGGCATAGCCGGCGACTCTGCTGGTGGTGGCTTGGCGGTGGCGCTCATGCACCGACTACAGAAACTTGCACTTCCCCTGCCCGCCCGCGCGGTTCTTTTTTCGCCATGGACCGACCTCACCGGCAGCGGCAATTCGGTTCATTACAACGACGGCAAGTGCGCGATGTTCCGCCCCGAAAATCTTCCGCATTTTGCCGCTTGTTATACAGCCGAAGAAAACTGGAAGAACCCGGCAGTGTCGCCACTATTTGGCGAATTAAAAAACTTGCCACCCATCCATATTCAAGTCGGCGATACCGAACTCCTGTTCGACGACGCCAAAAGAATACACGATCAATTATTGGCGAATGGAGGTACCTCGGAATTTTCCATTTACCGCGACGTATTTCATGGCTGGCAGGCCTTCGACGGCTACATTCCGGAAGCCCGCGCAGCACTCAAGAAAGCGGCAAATTTCCTGCTTGCTTAACGTAGGCTTAACAAAAGACAGAATCTTTTGGAGGTGTGCCCAAGCAGCCGTATTTCGGGCTTGCTCCATTTCATTATTGAAAGGTAGGATGAATCGTGGTCTCCAAGCAATGATTAATTCTCATCTCCTGGCATCCGGTTTGGCGGTTTTGCTTCTAGCACAATTTGGTTGCAGCTCCATCACAATGCCAGATCGTCCGGCGCCGTATCGAAACTCCACCACGTCACACGTGGACGGAATGGATTTCATGCCGCGGTTATGGAAAGACACCAAAGCAGTTTATGGGTCGCCAGAAAACTTGTTTTATCTAACGGGTGGCTACGGGCTAGGCATCGTCCTAGATCACTACGGTTTGGAAGACGACTTGGCGGATCGCTTTGATAAGCACAATTATCTCAATGACAAAGTGGGCACTGGTCTCGACCACCTTGGTTCCGGAGTCGTCTTGCTCGGTGGCGCAGCGGCATGGTATGGCTACAGCACTCTGGTCGACGACCGAGAAGCGATGGCACATAGTCAGACCTTGGCGTCGGCGCTGATTCTTACGGGGGTCAGCACCTTAGGATTAAAAGCGATTTTCCGCGACGAACGTCCAAACGGCGTGCCAGAAGGCTATCCCAGCGGCCACTCGGCCATGAGCATGGCCGCGGCAACAACCCTGGGGGAGCTTTATGGCTGGAAGATCGGTGTACCGGCCGTTTTGGTAAGCGGAATGGTCGCTTTTCAACGCCTAGATTCTCGTGAGCACGATTTGGACGACATCGTCGGTGGTTTCACTTTGGGCTGGGTAGTTGCGTCTGCTGTTGCCGGCCGCCACAAAGTTGAAGTACTGGGTGCCGAAATGGTGCCGATCATTGATCCGATTCAAAATGGCGTCGGCATTGGTTTGCAATGGCGTTTTTGATCCGGCACCTACTCGCGCCTAAATTAATTCTGATTAGTTCCCTTCTGCAAACTTCTGACAAAATATTTTTCACTCCCAAGAAGCAGGGATGGTCTATATTTGCAGCTACTTAAACGACTCGCTCCTTGATTTTTGTATCCTAAGAACCCCTTTTAGGGATTCCCAAACCAATATGGCTACATGTCTAAATCCCCGCACCACTCTCAAGTAGATCAAATTTTTCAAGACTGGCTAAATATCCTTACCCAAAACAAGGATGCTAACCAGGATGAATTTTTAGCCAAACATCCATCTGAATTGCGCGAAGCTCTGGATGAAAAATTTAAGAGTTACAACTTATTGCGCGAGGCATTGGGCGCTTCAAACTCATCAAAGAGATGCGGCCGAATTCTCGGTGATTTCAAATTTATTCGAGAACTAGGCCGGGGTGGTATGGGTGAAGTTTGGGAAGCCGAACAAATCTCCCTGAAGCGGCGAGTGGCGCTAAAAACCCTCAAACCGCAACTTAGCTTTAGCCCCTCTGCGCTGAAACGTTTCCAACGCGAGGCCGAAGCCGGCGGGCGATTGCAGCATGCAGGCATCGTGCAGACCTATGGGGTAGGAGAAACGGATGGAGTGAAATGGATTGCCCAAGAGTTGGTCTCTGAAGGCACAACTCTGGCCACTCACCTAGCTGCAAAGCGCGAGCAACAGGAACTCCCAAGCGATTCTTATCAGCAAACCGCCCAACTATTCGCACAGCTCGCCGACGCCCTGGAAGCCGCCCACCAAAATGGCGTCATCCACCGCGATATTAAGCCTACAAATATTTTGCTCGACGCCACCGGCCAACCCAAAATCGCGGACTTTGGATTAGCTCGAATTCAAGACGATTTAGGATTGAGCAGAACAGGACTTTTGGCGGGAACTCCGTATTACATGAGTCCAGAGCAAGCTGCGGCAAAACGCATGGGCATGGACCACCGGACTGACATCTTTAGTTTGGGAGCCACTTTTTATGAGGCACTGACCTTATCGCGTCCTTTTATTGGCGATACTAGCCAGCAAGTATTCCAAAAAATATTGAATGAAGAGCCACCCAACCCACGCACCATCCGCAGCCGCATTCCAACCGACCTTGCCACAATTTGCTTCAAGTGCTTGGAAAAAATCCCCAGAAAGCGGTATTCGACCATGGCAGACCTTGCGGCGGATTTACGTCGCTATCTCAATAACGAATCGATTTTGGCGCGGCCGCCATCGCCATTGGAACGGGCTGTCAAATGGAGCAGGAGACATCCTGCCATTAGTTTAAGTGGAGCTGTGGCCAGTGTCGCCCTGGTAGCCATTTCCCTGCTTGCTCTTAAAATTGATAGTGAAAGAGACAAAACGGGAAAAGCTCTGATTCGCGCAGTGGGAGCAGAAAAAACTGCACGAGAAGAAGCTGTGAGTGCCATTCGTGCTCGTGAATCAGAAGCGACACAACGTCAGCGAGCTATTGACGCACTGAAATCTACGGAAAAGAAAGCAAATGAGTTGCAAAAGTTAACCGAATTTCAAGAGGATCGTTTGAAATCGATTGATGCAGCCAAAATGGGATGGAGCATCAGAGCTGAGTTATTAGAGGAAATTCAGAGTCTAAGCCAACGCAGGAAGCGAACTCCTGCTCAAACGGAGGCCGACCAAAAGGATGCCGCGCGGATTATCGCAGGCGTAGATTTCACTGGCCTAGCTATTTCCATACTCTCCGATAATGTCTTCCAAGGAGCCCTGGATTCCTTGCAAGAACTTGAGGATCAACCGCTATTGCAAGCGCGCTTGTTGTATGTGTTGGCAACCACAATGCATGGCATCGGCATTTACGATATGGCGTTGGAGCCCGCTAGACGTAGTCTTGAAATCCGAAAACAACTACTGGCCGAGGATCATCCGGACATCCTAAATTCATTGGCCATTCATGGCAATGTGCTAGTTTCAAAGGGCAGCCTTGATGAAGCAAAAAATGCGTTTGAAGAGGCGCGAATGATTTGTAATAAGATCTACCCAGAAGGGAATGCAACGACCTATTTTTTGCTGTCCGGCATGGGAAAAGTCTTGCTTGCCCAAGGGAAGTTGGACGAAGCCGAAACAACGATCAAACAGGCCCTGGCAGGTAACCTAAGGATTTTGGGTGCCGAAAATAGGAACACAGTACGTTCAAGGAATGAACTTGGCTACGTACTGCGGGCAAAGGGAAAATTCGACGAATCAGAAGAACAGTATCGAGCGGTGGTTGACATCTCTCGAAGGTCCCTTGGCGTAAATGATAGCTTGACTATTACCGCGATTGGAAACCTAGGGCAGTTGCTCGAATCTCGAGGCAAATTCCAAGAAGCCGAAAAGTTCTTGGCCGAAGCTCTTGCCGCCGCCAGAAGCCAGTTGGGCAATGAACATATTCTTACTTTTACATTGATTGATAATTATGGATATTTGATGGAGTCAATGGGGCGTTATGAAGAAGCCGAGGTGTATTACCGCGAGGGCATTGCCGCATGTATCAAGGTATTAGGCGAGGAGCATCCTGAAACCATGATTGCGGTCAGCAATATGGGCTCGCTATTTTCCGCCCAAGGTCGCCTCGACGACGCCTTACCTTATTACGCAAGAGATTTGGAAATGTGTAAACGCATTAACGGTGAAAACCACCCCGACACTTTGCTCGCGTATATGAACATGGGTGTAATCAATATGCGAATCAATAAGATGGACGAGGCACAGCCCTATTTGCGACAGGCAATGATGATCAGTACCAGAATTTTGGGGCCTACCCATCGGTCGACCTTGCTTAGCGTGCAAAATCTGGGAGTACTTTTAATGCGCTTGGGGGAATTGGAAGAAGCTGAGCGATTGCTCCTCGATTGCTCAATCAAGTGCTCGGAGGTATTAGGAGATTCTCACCCGGACACCATCAAGGCGTACGGCTCACTAGGCACTCTCTATCAAAAGATGGGAAGAAACGATGAGGCTGTAGAAATGTCCCGCATCGCGCTTAATAAATCGGTCGAGGTTTTGGGCTTGGAACACCCCGACACAATTTTCCTTGAGCAAAACCTAGGCGTAAGCTTGGCGAATATTGCTGAACATAAAGAAGCGGAAGTGCTTCTTTCCTCAGCCGTGGCAAAAATGCGGGTAACTTTTGGAATGGATCAGCCGGAGACGCTGACAGCCATAAATCACCTCGGCACCTTGCTACGTGATTTGGATCGTTTCTCCGAAGCACTCCCACTCTTTGTTGAGGTTTACGAAATCCGCCGAAAACTTCTCGGCGAAGACCATCCGGAAACGCTGGTTTCCCTGTTCGGATTAGGAACGACCCATCACGGTTTAAAAAACCATGAGCTAGCCGAAGAGGCCCTGCTCAAAGCCTGGCAAGCTCGACGTCAGGAGTTTGGCGAAAGTGATTCAGTTACGCTTAATAATTTGCAGGCGTTAGTGTGGCTAATGGAAGATATGCAAAAACTCCCGGAAGCTAAAAAATTGGCGGAAGACCTCGTGAAGCTCACCGCTGAAGAGGATCCGGAAAGAAAGGATCGAGAGCTCTTAGTGGAGCGCATTGCAGAAAAGATGAAACAATGACCTTATTTGAGAGTTTTTAAATAGGCGATCAAGTGCTCGAATTCTTGCGCAGGAATGACTCCGGCGTAGGGCGGCATGACTGCAGGGTAGCCGTCGGCGATGGTTTGATTGGGGTCGAGCAAGGCTAGGCGCAAAAAGCTGTCGATGTCACTTAGTTCGCGGTGGCGACCGTGAACTCCATTCAGCGGCGGGCCGACGACTTTTTCTCCGGTTAGTGAATGGCAGCCAGCGCAGGCGTAACGGTTGAATACTTTTTTTCCTTCGGCGGCGATTCCGGGAAGCAATTTTTGACCTGGCGCGGCTTCGCGTTGGGCGACGGCGACAAGGTCGGCGGGGTTGGGCTTTGGCAGATGATCAGGTTTTAGATAAACCTCCAGAGGGTACGACGTACCTGGCGCGCGAGAGTCCACCACAAATAAGTTGAGTACCAAAACGTCGGCTTGGTATAGGTTTGGCAAAGTCCATTCCATTCGAGTGCGTTCCTTGCTCAAAGCCATTGCCACCGGAACAATGACGTGCTCCCCCGGCTTGCCATCCCAGCGGTAATGACCGGAACCGTAACTGGCTGTTCGGCGCAGATTAAAAAAGCGCATGCCGGTGAGTAGTAATTGTTGGTCGGCGAGCAACGGCTGGGCTAGATCAATTTGCAGACGGCGCGCTTCGATGTGCACGCGTTCTGGCACCACCATGTTTCCGACTTGGCGTACGCCAGCTAAGCCAATTTTGTTTTTGGTCGTTGGCAAATATCCAGAAATACCCAAACCGATCACATACAAAGTACCAGTGACCGGATGCGTCGCCGCGTTCAAGGCCGGAAAATCAAGTTGCAACGGCAAGCACCACGCGAAGTCGCTTCCTTCGTTCGGGGTTTGAATAGGGAATAATCGACCGTTCCAGGAAACGTGAGTAAACGCGCCGGGTGCCGACGGAAAGGCCTGTTTTGATAGAGTGGTGAATCCTGCACCGGAACGGTTTGCCTGATAAGGAAACCACAACACTGGCGACGTCAGCGGTTGTTCGTCGTGCTTGGTCGGATCAAAACCCAAAAACGGCTTGCCCGGACCGACTCGATGCAGTGGCGTACTCGGAACAAAGTGGCCTTGTTGATCCGACGCAAAAATACTTCCGTCTTGGCGGCGGCCCAAAAATGGAATGCGCAAGCCGACGGCGAGTACGTCGGCGCTGGTGCCGTCTTTGGGCAAGCGCAAAATGGAGCCGCGGTGGCGCGAAAGTTCGTTGAAGCCGCCACCAGCATCCATGATTCCACCCTTGGCGACGAGAAAGGATCCGTCCGGTTCCAAAGCAAGGGACGTAGCAAAATCACGCGTATGCAAAGTTTGCAAAAATGCATGGGAGGCATTCACAAAGCGATCGATTTGGCCGTCGTGATTGTCGTCGTAAAGGCGCGAAACTTGATCGCGACCGAGCACGTAGATCGCGTCATTTTCGCCGATTTCAATATCCATTGGCTCAAACAAGCCGGTTGCGACGCGGTGCCAAGTAGATTGGTTTTGCTCCGGGTCGGATAAACGCCACAAATCGCCATCTAGGGTGGTGATCAAAGCGTCACCATTCGCCAGAAAGCCGATGTCGGTTGGTCGAATCTTTCGTGGTCCTTGCGGAATTTCCAGTGTACGTACCGCAAGATTCGCATTAGCGGTGGGCGAGGGCTGGTCTTTGCCAGCGGCGTGTTTAACTGGAATCTCAGCGCCAAAATTGCTGGCAGCTGGTTCAATTTCAGGAAAGCTGGCTCCCAGGACTTGACCGGTGTCATTGTGAGAGTAAATCAGACTCACAGTACGGGTTCGGGTAGATGCCGGAATGATCATCGATTTTTCATTGCCGATATGTCCACCTCCCCCGCCTTTGTTTTGCCCTAGCCTAAAAATCAAATCGTGAACGGATGGAGCTATTCGAATCAGTCGCTCCACCCCTGGGAAACTCGAACCTTTTCCCCCCTGGTCGCTACCACCGCGAACGCGCACGATTTCTTCCACCCTGCAGCCACTGACGGAATATTGAATCACCGGCGTACGTCCGGATAAGGTCACACCTTCAAACTTCCACTCCGGGGCGGGCAAGGGGCCGACGGGATCCGACTTACCAACGATCCTGGCGGTACGCGGATCGGAAATCGCGATGCGGCCTGTATTCACGCCTGGCTGTTCCGACGAAGTCATCAGAATCTCGCCTACCAAATGCGGCGGTTGCGAAGCCTTAGCCGAACGCGCCGGATAGGAAACTGCAGCCATCGAATCTAAACTAAGCGGCGCAACGTCAAATGGCGTGGTCCAAAATGCCGACCAGCGCAGCAGGTCGGGATCGAAACAGGCCCACGTATTTCCACCCGCATGAACTATCACACCGCGACGACTTCGATTCGGCTTCAAACCACCACGAACTATCATCGCCGAACGTAACAACGGTACGTCGGCTTCGAAAAACCCACCGAATTTTTCGCCGCGTTCCGGTGTCATTTGGGCGGATGTCGAACGAATTTCAAACCAATCCAAACGCGTGCAGTTTGAGCTACCATTCGGCTTGATTGGACTGACAAAACCGAAACTAGTCACGTTTTTGAATGACGGCGCGGCAGTTGATTCCTTTAGTTCTGCGGACTTGGTATCCAGCAACCTCCAACGCGCTTCGGCCAAAACCATTTCATGTTCCGCCCAATTCGCCTGATTAGAAATTTCATGCGCCGACGCGTACCATTTGCCGTCGGCCTGCAACGCAAAATGCAGCTTGGATTCGCCAACCACTTTCGTGCAAAAGCGAACCGCACTATCTGCCGACGAAAAATCAAGCGCGCTATTAAACCGAAAGGCCAGCAAGGTCGGTCCATCGCATTCACCGTTCCATACATAGTGCGGATCGTTGGCGACTTCGGGATGAAACGACAACTTCAACTCGCGCGCGCGGCCTCAGTTGTTCGTGTATTATATGCGCAGTGTGTATGGCCATTGCATTTCCGGCCCTGTTGAACCCAGCCAGGTGCGATCAATTCAATTGGCATGACGATGCCCGCCACCCATGGGGGGAGTTCGATGCATCTTGCAATTGCTCACACACCCCATGCGTCCATGCATTCG
>JACNIZ010000364.1 GCA_014382805.1 Planctomycetota bacterium | reverse complement strand
GTCGCGCCCAAGGCAAGTCGCCACGGACTTCAATCTCCAATTGCTGCGCCTTGCCTGAAACCGAATCGAACAACTGCAAATAACCGCCATACTCATAAACCAACACCCCACCACCGGCCTGCAATTGCTTGGCGTCGAATTCAACATAGTGAGTTAACTGCTCAACGTCGCGAGCACCTTTTTGATAGCGATACAAGTTCATCGCAAAATCTTTATCGGATAAAAAGTAAACGCTATCCCCCAACCAAACCGGATTCCATTGCTGCTCGCCTTGCCAAGGAAGCTTGGTGATGGAATGGTCCTTCATTGCCATCACCCAAATCGGGTTGGCTTGGCCACCACGGTAGTTGCGGAATTCAGTTTCCCAAGGCTCCTTTTCTTGATAGGCAAGATAAGCACCATCCGCTGAAAAAGAGCCTTCGGAAACCCTCGAGTTCAACAATTTTGTTGGCGGCCCGCCAGTCACCGGCACCGTCCAAAACTTGGAATAAGGGATGGGCGCACTGTCACGCCCAGAAGTAAACAAAACGCTGGTTCCGTCGGGCGTCCAACCCTGTGCAGTGTCACCCCCAGGGTGGAAGGTCAAACGAACTGGTTCACCGCCGACGGCTGGCACGACATAAACATCGGTATTGCCGTCGTACTGGCCGGTGAAGGCCACCATGCTGCCATCTGGGGAGAACCTCGGCTGAGATTCGGCGCCAGGGAAGCTGGTCAAGCGGCGCGCGTCGCCACCATCGCGTGAGGTGATCCAAAGATCATTTGCATAAGCGAAGGCAACCTGATTTTGGCTAACCGTGGGTTGCCGCAGCAATCGGGTTCCTTGAGCCGCACCGAGGTTCACCAAACAAAGTCCGGCAGCTAGAGCGAGTAGGAGGGATTTTTTCATGGGGGAATTCGAAACAGAGTGCAAAGGCGTTACGCTGCCTGGGCGCTAACGTTGCGGGAATTCCCGCTTAAGCCAATCGCGCCTTAACCCGATGGGAGTGCAACGCAATCTATCATGAAAACCGCAATCATTGGAGCTGGAGTCATGGGTCGCACGCTGCTGTCAGGCCTGCAAGCCGCTGGTGGCTGGGATCTGGTGGCGAGTACACGCAGCACCGAGACCGCAACAAAGGTAGCCGAAGATTTTGGGCTGCCCATATTCACCGACAATCATCAAGCGGTAGCCGACGCCGACCTCGTCGTTCTGTGCCTGAAGCCTAAAAACATTCTGCAGGTCGCGGCCGACGTCGCCCCAGCCCTGAAAAAGCATGCCGCGGTGATCAGTATTGCCGCTGGAGTCAATCTGGCGGATCTAAAAACAGCACTGCCCGCGCTTCAGCCGCTGTTGCGAGCCATGCCGAACACGCCATGCCAAGCACGTGCGGGCATGACCGTGATCTGCCCTGCCCCTTCCGCCAGCTCTGAGCAAATCAAAACCGTCAAACGGATGTTTGAAGCGGTAGGCCGGGCGTTGATTTTGGAGGAGGAGCACATCAACGCGGTCACGGGTCTATCCGCAAGCGGCCCAGCCTTCATATACCTGGTCATCGAAGCCCTTGCCGACGGCGGAGTGATGTCGGGGCTGCCGCGAAATGTAGCCGTCGAACTTGCGACGCAGACCACTTTGGGAGCCGCGCGCATGGTCCAGGAGACCGGTCAGCACCCAGCTGCACTCAAGGACGCGGTCACCACCCCTGCTGGCTGCACAATCAGTGCATTGCTGCGCATGGAGGATGGCGGTTTGCGCAGTGTGCTCGCTCGCGGCGTGGAAGAAGCTGCGCGCCGAGCGGGTGGTTTGCTGAGCCGTGAGAGTTAACTACGGCTCAGCACAGGAGGATTCGCCAATGGCTGCAGCCTAATCGTCCGAACCGCCGCTCGGAAACTGGAAGTCACGATCCATGACCGTTTTGCGACGATCCTTTTCGGCCCGGGCAATAGCGTCGTCACAAAGCTGAGAAATCATAGCGCTCAGTGCTGGGGCGACATTGCCGGCCGTATTCATGCCGGACTTGCCTTTGATGTATTTCTTAAGTTTGGAAATGACTATGAGTACCTCGGTATCGCTCATGCGGGGACCTCCTCGGGTGAAACTGAAACTGCGGCGTTGGTGAGTACCGCCCCTGCCAGAGGACGGCCAAATTCTAGTCTAACCGCGTTCTTCACATATTTCAGCCTAGTCTAGGGCCAGAGTTGCTAAAAAACGAATAAGAGATGGCGCAATGACCATTCCCCTAGACACAAATAGGGGTTATGTTGCGCCAGAAACCCACGCCACCGACCCCAAACCAGTGGCAAGAGGACTGATGTGCCATGAGCTCACAAACGCCACCTGATCAGGCGCCCCTCTTCGCTGCCTCACAAGCAGTCGAACCAACCACTTACACGCTGCCAGAACACGTCCTGGAGATCGTCTCTGATTCCGGAGAAGGTGCCCAAAAGTGTGGTCAGAGTTTTGGATCGGTGTCGGCCAAAATGGGCAACGGAGCTTGGACGGTAGAAATTATTCCGGCTGAAATTCAGCCTCCGCCACGCAGCCCTGCCGGTGCATCTGGCGTGCGTATCCGTATTGGTACTGAAGCAGTTACGAACTGGGGCGACAAAACCAAGCTGGTCATCGCCTTCAACGAACAAGTGCTGCTTTCGCGCCACCGCCAGGGTGACCTGGCCGACGATGCGGTGATCCTGCTTGAGAATATGTGGGAAGACCACCCCGACGAAAACATACGCCAGGCATGGAAAGATGCCATGGAGGAAATGTCGGCGAATAACTACCGCATAACCTTGTGCCCTCTGGAAAAAGAGTGCCTGAAGATCGTCGATAACCCGCGCCGTGGCAAAAACATGTTTGCGCTCGGCTTGATGTCGTGGATCTACAACCGCGACTACGATCGGGTATGTGGCCAGATCCAGCACCAATTTCGGCACAAGCCCAAAGAGGTGTATGAGCGCAATATTGAGCTGCTTGACGCTGGTATCAAGTGGGCGGAAGAGCACATGGACTTCCGTATTGACGTACCAACCAAAGTAGTCACCGAGGATTTGGTGGTGATGAACGGCAATACGGCGTTGGGCATGGGCGCGGTGGCGTCGGGCTTGGAATTGTGCTCGATGTACCCGATCACCCCCGCCACGTCGGTATCTCACTACCTCAGTGAAATTTACGACGACATGGGCGGCATAGTCCACCAGGCCGAGGACGAAATTGCTGCCATCGGCGTGGCCATTGGAGCCTCCTACGCCGGCCGCGTCGCCTTCACCGTGACTTCCGGCCCCGGCATGGCGCTGAAAACCGAATTCCTTGGTTTGGCAGTCATGACCGAAACCCCGCTGGTAGTTGTCGACGTGCAACGTGGCGGCCCCAGCACCGGCTTGCCGACCAAAGTGGAGCAATCCGACCTACTCTCCTCCATGTACGGCTCCCCTGGCGACGCGCCTAAGGTGATCTTGGCCCCGGCCACTATTGAGGAGTGCTTTCACATCATGATTACCGCTCGCAAGATCGCCGAGGTCTTCCGCTGCACCGTAATTGTGCTGTCCGACGCCAACCTAGCCACCGGGGTGACGCCGTTCCCCCGCCCAGTCCTGGATCCAGACTGGCAAGGCACCCAACCTGAAATCCTGCCGGTCCCCAAAGGCACCAAAGCCATGCAGTGGGATCCTGAAACCGGCCTCAGCAAGCGCATCATCCCTGGCCAAGTCAACGGCGCCTTCATTGCCACCGGCCTTTCCCACGATGAAGGCAGCAAGGTTTCCTACGACCCTTGCCTCAACCAATACTCGTCGACCATGCGCAGCCGCAAATTGGCGGTACTGCAAAGCACGCTGCAAGCGCCTGAAGTCTTCGGGCCGGAAAACCCTGATTTGATGGTAATCGGCTGGGGTAGCACCAAAGGTGCAATCGAAGAGGCTTGTGAAAAAGCGCGGGCTGAGGGCTTAAGTGTGTCCTCGACCCACCTCACCTTTATGTCACCGTTGCAACCAGGCATTGGCGACATCCTGAGAAAGGCCAAAAAGGTGCTAGCCGTTGAAATCAATTACAGCGACGAAATAGGCGATCCCTACATCACCGAAGAAAATCGACGTCGATCGCAAATGGCGATATTGCTGCGCTCGGCCACCTTGGTCGACGTCGACAGCTGGTCGCGGGTGCTGGGCCAGCCGCTGTGCCCCGGTGAAATTCTTGAAGTCATCAAATCCAAGCTCGCCTAAGGAGATCAAGCCATGTCCGTTATGAACTGTTCCCTGTTGAGCTGCCCTTCGGAAGATGACCGCTCTTTCACCATGGATGACTATGAGGGCCCAACCCCTCGCTGGTGTCCAGGCTGCGGCGACCACGCCATCTTGACGTCGGTGCAGCGCTTGCTACTGACCGAACAACTGAAGCCGGAAAGCACAGTGTTTGTGTCCGGCATTGGATGCTCCAGTCGTTTCCCGCACTACCTAAAGACCTTTGGTTTTCACAGCCTGCACGGCCGCGCCTTGCCTGTAGCTACCGGAGTCAAGCTGGCCCGCCCGGACCTAGACGTTTTCGTCACCATGGGCGACGGCGACTGCTGTTCCATCGGCGCCGGCCACTGGATCCACGCCATTCGATACAACATCGATATGACGGTGATGCTACTGGACAACAACATCTATGGCCTGACCAAAAAACAGACCTCGCCGACTACGCCACAGGGTTTAAAGTCCAATACTCAACCGCGCGGTAGTTTCTTGCCGCCGTTGAACCCGTTGGTAACTACTTTGGGCGTCACCAACGCATCTTTCGTCGCGCAAACGGCCGACTGGATGCCATCGCATTTGTCGATGACTTTGGATGCGGCGCACAAGCACAAAGGATTCTCATTCGTGCGCATTCTGCAGCGCTGCCCGGTTTTCACTCCCGACGTCTTCCAGGACGCGATTATGAATCCCGACCACATGGAAATCCTGGTCCATCCCGACGGCGTGCACGATGCTAGCCTGGAAAGGATTTACAAAAATCAGGTTTACCACGACCCGAAAGACATCAACGAAGCCCGTCGCCTCGCCAATCCGGATGACAAGGTTCGCGTCGGCTTGTTCTTCCGCGACCAATCGTTCCCTCAGTACGAACAACTTCGCGCTGTGCCCAAACGCACCGCTGAAGACAAGATCAACCTGCTTAACGCCGAGCTCGACCGTTATGCCGTCTGACAACCTCACCGATTTGGTCCTCGCCAGCCTGGAAGGCCCGCGCTCAGCGTTTGCTTCCAGCTTGGCCGCCGCCGCCGAACAGGTGCGCGGCACTCTAGCTGGCCTTTCCGCCGATGTGGATACGCGCAATAACCTGCTCAAAACCCAACTTGGAGGTTTTGCCGCAGGCCGCATCAACATCGAAAAGTTTTCGACTTTTGCTGACGGTCAAAGGTCCGTCAACGCCGGCGCTGTGCCAACGCTGAAAAAAGCCCAAGCGGTGCTCAACGAGCTTTCCGATACCGGCAAAGACCTCATTCAAATCAAGGTCGCTGCTGGCAAAACGGTGCGTTGTGGGGTCTCTCGGGGCTTGGCGCGCATTGGGCGTGCTTTTGGTGCGGCGCGCTGCATTGAGTTGGCTAAAGCCGGCACTTACAACGACGCCGAGCATGGCAAGATGATGGAAGGCTTGCACTTCGCCGACTGGAATCAAGCCGAACGCGCGATGGCACCACCGGTAGTAGTGCATGTCCAAGGCCGCAGCCTGCATCCATCTTCGTTGGCTGAGTTCATGGACGGTGGCGTAAAGATCGTGCTGCTCATCGATGGCCCGTGCGCCCCGGCAACTCTGGCGCGATTGATTTCGCCCAATACCTTCGTCATGCAAACGCAAGTTGCCACCGATTTGGATCGACTTGCCGCGTGGGCCGGTCATGGCGTTGCTGCCATCGTGCCTACTGGCGCCGCAATCTTCACTTACGCTCCGGCCGGAAACACTGCTTTCGGCAACGCATTGAAGATTGATTTTGCCCCTGAAGACGCGAGCATTTCTCCATTGGGCAGCTTAAGCGCCCAACAGCAGAAAGAAGATCTCGCCATGCTGTCGGCATTGTCCGGCGCTGCCACCACTCCACTGGAAGCACGCGATGAATCCCCGGTCAACCCGGTCGATCAACTCGCCGCATTCCTGCTCTCCAAAGCAAACATCGAAGAAGTCTAAACGCCTATGTCGGCCACGCCGATCCTGGTTTCCGCTGCCGTACTAGGTGGCGTCAGCACTTTTTTTGGTGTATGCATTGCATTCGCCAACCGCAAGCTCAAGGTCTGGGAAGACCCACGTATTGCCGAGGTCGAGGAACTCCTGCCCGGCACCAATTGCGGCGCCTGCGGAACTCCCGGCTGTCGCGCATTTGCTGAAGCGCTGAACAATGGCGAACGACAGCCGTCGGGATGCACGGTGATGGGGCCGGAAGAGGTCGAAGACATGGCCGAATTTCTAGGCGTTGATGCTGGCGAGGCCGACAAGGTGATCGCGCGTTTGTTATGCGCGGGTGGTTCCGACGTGGCGGTGCAAAAAGCCGCGTACCACGGCCATCAAACTTGCCAAGCAGCCAGCGCAGTTTCCGGCGGCGGCAAAGGCTGCACCTGGGGCTGCCTAGGTTTGGGCGATTGCGACATCGCCTGCGATTTCGACGCGATTCACATGGGTGCAGACAATTTGCCGGTGGTCGCCCCGGACTTGTGCACCGCTTGCAATGACTGCGTCGAGGTGTGCCCCAAAGATCTCTTCGTGCTGATGCCCATCACACAACAGTTGGTGGTGCAATGCAAGAGTTTGCTGGAAGGCCATGAGGCCACCGACTTGTGCGATGTGGCATGCACTGGCTGCGGCATTTGCGCCAAAGACGCTGAAGATGGCGTCATCGATATCGTCGACAACCTTGCGGTGGTCGACTATCAACACAATCACAGAGCCGCCCAAAAGGCGGTCGAACGCTGCCCTACCAAAGCAATTCTCTGGATTGACGGGGCCCAGTTCCCAGACCAACAGGTCCACAAAAGCGGCATCGAGGTATGAGCAAACCCACCAACGCATCCTCCACCACTCCTAAGTACCCTGGCGTTGACTGTGCCATCGATGGCAGCACTGCAATTGTGGAAATGGAGACTCACGCCAGTGAAGCTGCTGGCGCCTACCCGATTACCCCGTCTACGCAAATGGGTGAAGGTTGGGCGGCTGCAGTTTCGGCCGGCAAGACCAACGTATTCGGACGCAATCTGCTGTTCTTCGAGCCTGAAGGCGAACACGCCGCTGCTGCAGTTACCGCAGGCATGAGCATGGTCGGCTTACGGGCGACCAACTTTTCTAGTGGCCAAGGCATCGTTTATATGCACGAGTCGCTTTACGCCGCCGTCGGCAAGCGCCTGACCTATGTGCTCAATATGGCATGCCGCGCGATGACCAAGCACACTCTGAACGTGCACGCAGGTCATGATGACTACCATGCGGTCGACGACACTGGTTTTTTCCAGATGTTCGCCAAAAACGTAACCGAATCAGCTGACATCAACCTGATTTGCCACCGCGTCGCCGAATTGGCGCTGACGCCGGGCATTTGCGCCCAGGATGGTTTCTTGACCAGCCACTCGATTGAATCGGCCATCCTGCCTGAAAACGATTTGATTCGTGAATTCCTCGGCGATCCGGCCGACATGATCGATACTCCGACCGCCGCGCAACGGTTGGTTTATGGAGAACAACGTCGGCGCATTCCAGAGCTTTATAACTTGGATTACCCGGCCATGTTGGGCGTGGTGCAAAACCAAGACAGCTACGCTCAAGGCGTCGCCGCGCAACGTCCTTACTACTTTGATCACGTGGCTGGATTGACCGACCGGGCGATGGCCGAGTACGCCGCGCTGACGGGTCGTCAGTATTCCCGCGTCATGGGCTATCGGTTGGATGATGCTGAATACGTCATCGCTGGCCAAGGTTCGGTGACTGAAAATGCGGAAGCGGTAATTGACCATTTGCGCAGCAAAGGCATCAAGATTGGCGTCTTGAACATGACCATGTTCAGGCCTTTCCCTGCCGACATGATTACGCGAATGTTGCGTGGCAAAAAAGCAGTCACGGTATTGGAGCGTTTGGATCAGCCGCTTTCCGTTGAAGCACCGTTGCTGCGCGAAATTCGCGTAGCGATGAGTCAAGGCGTCGAAAATGGCCGCGCTGGCGAACCGCGTCCTTATAAGGACCTGGCCAAGCTAGAGCCGAATGAGGTGCCGAACTTCTACTCCGGTTGCTTCGGTATGGGTTCGCGCGACCTGCAGCCGAATAGCATTATTGCTGCCGTCGAAAATATGATGGACGGCGGGCGTCACATGCGCCAATTTTACTTGGGTATTGATTTTATTAAGCGTAATACGCGCTTGCCTAAGTTGCAGATTTGGCAAGAGGAGTTGCTGGAGTCTTATCCGCATATAGAAAATCTTTCGCTGGATCCATCTGAGCCCGTCGACTTGATGCCGGAAGGAAATACTTCTATCCGCGTACACTCCATCGGTGGTTGGGGCGCCATCACCATGGGTAAAAACCTGGCGGTGACTGCGTCGGAATTGCTTGGCTTGAAAATGAAAGCCAACCCGAAGTACGGCTCGGAGAAAAAAGGCATGCCGACGACGTTTTATGCGTCGCTCGCGCCGACCAACATTCGCCTCAATTGTGAGCTGGCCAAAGTCGACGTCGTGTTGGCGCCAGATCCAAACGTCTTCCGCCACTCTAATCCGCTGGCCGGTTTGGCGCGTGGTGGCCTGTTCATCATTCAGTCCGAACTTAGCCCACAAGATTTCTGGAATACGTTGCCGCGCATGACGCAGCAGCACATTCAGGATTTGAAATTTCAGGTATATATACTGGACGCCTTCAAAATTGCGGCGGAAGAGGCTTCCAATGTTGAGTTGCGCTACCGCATGCAAGGTACCGCGTTCATGGGTGCATTCTTCAACGCTGCGCCGATGGTGCACGAAGCTGGCCTAAAAGAAGACACTTTCTTCGACGCCATGCACAAGCAGTTGAAGAAGAAGTTTGGCCACCTTGGCGATGGCGTAGTTGCTGATAACTTGCGCGTAATCAAGCGGGGTTATGAGCAGATCATCAAGCTGGATCCGAGCACGTTAAGTAACGAAGGCACCGACGGCGAAAAACTGCCGAGCATTCCGGATCGCATGGTGGCGATCAAAGCCGAAGATAGTCCATACAGCACCGGTCGCTTTTGGGAGCAGGTCGGACACATGTATCAGACCGGCCAGGACATCATCGCCGATCCGTTTGTAGCAACCAGCTCCATGCCCGCGCTGTCGGCAACCATGCGCGACATGACCAACGTGCGCTTCGAAGTTCCGGAATTCATTCCAGCAAACTGCACCGGTTGTAGCCAATGTTGGACCCAATGCCCCGACACCGCGATCCCTGGTTTGGTCACGTCGGTGGACGATGTATTGAAAAAAGGTGCTGACGCCGCCAGTAAAACGACCAAAATGCGTCGTTTTTCCACAATCGTCAAACCGTTGGCCGCTTCCTGCCGCAAGTTAATGAAGAGCGGCAGCTTCCACAACTTTGCCGATATTTTGAGTGCTGGTTTCAAAACGACGATCGAAAAGATGGCGCCTGCGCCGGATCGCCGTAAAGAGCTTGAAACTGAGTTCACTGCCGTTTACGAAGTACTAGCCGATTTCCCGCTGGCCAAAACCGGCGCTTTCTTTGACGGTCCCGAAGGTCAAAAGAAAGGCGAAGGCGCACTGCTTTCTATCACCATCAATCCGGAAACTTGTAAAGGTTGCAACATTTGCGTGGACGTCTGCCCTGACGGTGCGTTGAAGACGGTGAAGCAGACCGACGAAATCGTCGAGTCGATGCGGCGCAATTGGGACTTCTGGAAGACCCTGCCCGAAACCGACGACAAGTACATCAAGATTGCCAATTTGGAAGAGGGCATTGGCGTGCTGTCATCCATGTTGCTAAAGAAGGAAAATTATCTTTCTATGGCCGGCGGCGACGGCGCTTGCATGGGTTGTGGTGAAAAAACGGTACTGCACCTGGTCATTGGTGCGGTGCAAGCCTTGGCGTTGCCACGCGTCAAAGAACGTCTGGCCAAAATCGACGGCTTGATTAGTGAACTGGATACCATCGCCCGTGACTTGGTTTCCAGCGACGTTGAGTTGGAAAAAATGACCGCCGTCTACGGCAAGCTTGACCTGCCGCTTGATGCACGCAAGCACACTCGTGTTCAACGCATGTCCGCGTGTATGAAGGAACTGGAGCACGTAGGGTGGTTTTACGATGAAGGGCCCAGC
>JACNIZ010000234.1 GCA_014382805.1 Planctomycetota bacterium | reverse complement strand
CATTTAGCAAGGATAGATCTGTGGCGATCTACCCACACGAAATCCTGAAGCCCCGAATTTATTTGTGATAACTTTTATATGGGTTTCCCCTCAAGATCCTCCACCACTCCCCAATAAAAATCCCATGATCCGCATCCTCTCCCTTACCCTTTTACTGGTTGCACCCGTTGTTGCCCAGCAACAAGCTTCCCCTTGGGGAGCTCCGGTCAACCCGCCATCATTCCAATCCGCAAGCGCTAGCGGCGGCTTCCATTTTGCTTCGAGCTACGAAGGATTTGAAGCCTATGGCGTCGGCGCTGGAAGTGCTGAAGTTCTGGACATTTCTTACCTGGACGAATTCGCCATCGCCAACGGCCAGGGACCTGGCTTGGTAATCGATGGTTGCTCATACTCAGCTACCACACTGCAATGGAATGGACCCGGTTGGTATGGTCAAGTGAGTAAAGACATCTTGAGCAACAGCGGTCCGTTGGTCCTTACCTACGACAATCCGGTAACTAGCTTCAGCTTCACTTTGAATGCCTATGACGGCTATGGCGATACTGGAACCGCATACGTTTACGACTCGTCGAACAACTTGGTTGCTACTCTCGGACCGTTCAGCTTGCCAGATGGAAGCCACGTGCCCTACAGCTACAGCGGCGCCGACATTAAGCGCGTTGACATCGTAGGTTCAACCTACTCCTGGGGTCCAATTTTGGACGAACATGTTTTTGACGGGGCTGGTTTTGCACTTTCCGCCTCAGGAGCCGCGGGTGGCAGCATGACTTTCGACGTCGCCGGTGCAACTCCTGCCGGTCCAGTTGCCTTGTGTTACGCATTTGGCGCAGGTAGTCATTCCGGAACCAATCCATTTACCGGTAATTTGATAGTCACCGGTCTGAGTTCCGTCCGCTTCACCATTGCTTATGTAGGAGCGGCTGATGCCGGTGGAGCCATGAGCTACACCGCCAATGTTCCTGGCGGCGCAGCTGGCTTAGTTTCGGTGCAAGCCATCGATCTGCTTAGCGACGCGGTCAGCAATGTCGTGAACCTCTAAGGCCTACACGCCGCAATCATGCGTCCCAGCTTGCATTTCAAGTTGGGACGCATTTCCTTTTGGCCTAAGTTGCTAGCATGGCCTGGTCCCACCCGCGGCGCCCAGCAACCATGAACCTGCAATCCTTTTTCGGCCGCATCGTTGACCTGTATCACACGTCAACGCGATTGGGCGTACAGCCACCGAAAAGCGGGCCAACCATTTTTGTGGCCAACCATCCGAATGGGCTGATTGATCCCATTGTGGTGGCCAAGGTTGTACAAAGACGTTTGCTCTTCCTCGCCAAGGCACCGCTTTTCAAAGTTCCTGTTTTGGGTGCGATGGCCAAGTCCGGAGGTGCGATTCCGGTTTATCGCAAAGTGGATGGCGACGACACCGGCCAAAACAGTGGCATGTTCCAAGCAGTATTTGACTCCCTGGCGGAAGGGCGGGCGATTTGCCTCTTCCCTGAAGGAATCAGCCATAACTTGCCGGAATTGCAACGCCTCAAAACCGGAGCAGCGCGCATGGCTTTGGGGGCCGAAGCCGAACACGAGTTTGTGCTTGATATCCAAATCGTTCCCGTCGGCTTGACTTATCGCAGCAAAACTCACTTCCGCAGTAACGTCGCGGCGGAAATTGGACCGGCGATTCGAGTGCGCGACTGGCAGCGTCAATATGAAATTGATCCGTGGCAAGCGGTGGAATCGCTAACCAAACACATTGCCGACGGCATGAAAGCGGTGACGTTAAATTTACAACAATGGGAGGACTTGCCGTTGCTGGAATTGGCTGAAGCGTTGCTGCCCGAAGATGACGATCACAAGGTACAGCGTTTACGTTCTTTTGCCGCAGCGGGCCTGGAATTAGAAAAGCTCGATCCGGAGCGATTGATTCGGTTGCGCGAACGCCTGGCAGTATTTCGCTCGCGCCTGGACAACTATGGCTTGGACCTCCACCATTTGGACGCGGCATACAATCCACGTCGAGTCGTTTCATTCGTCTTCCGCAACTTGGTTTCTATGCTCATCGGCGTGCCGGCAGTGATCCTCGGCACGATTGCCTATTTGCCACCACTACTGGCCGTGAACTGGGTATTACGTAGGCGCGCCGATCCCGACGACGTCTATTCAACGATTCGGCTGCTCGCCGCGATGCTATTTTTCCCAATCTGGCAGGTAGTTTTGACCTTGCTCATCGGCAACTATGTGGGTTGGCTTTGGGCACTGATTAGCCTCATCGTATTGCCTTTTGCGGGCCTCTCCGTGCGCTCCTTCGCCCGCCGCCGCAATCAAGCTCTGCGCGAAGCTTGGGTATTCTTGACCATGCCCTTTCAAGGCCGTCAGCACCGATTGTTGATCCGCGAAAAGCAGCGCCTGCAAACCGAACTTGCGGCGCTGGCAAAAGCATTGATAGTGGCGGAGCAAAAGCCAGCGGCACATGCAAGAGTGAATTGAAAAAGCGAAATAGTGTTTTTCAATATTTATCGGAACCTGTAGCTTTTTGGCACCCTCCACCTTCATTGGGACCTCTGTGCCCTGAAACTCCCCTCGTGGAATTTCATCCGCGAACCTAGTCACCCTAACTCAATAAAATGCAAATTCCCCTCGCCATCGGCCTGCTCATCACGGCAGCTGCACTCCCTCTTTCCTCTGGTCAATACATGGACAGCACTGGGCAGGTTTATAACCAACTTCCTAGCCTGTCTGACTTCAATAGCGCTGGCGAGTTTGATGCTCGTTTTGCGACTGAGGTGTTCACCAATCACAACGGTATGCAATTTCAGGTTGACCGTCCCTGGACCGCCGAGGAAGAAGCCTACTACGGCATGCTTTCCGGCTTCATCAACCCGAACACCAAAGGCAGCGGCAATGGTTTGCGCGCTACCGTTACTTGCACCCATCCCGTCGACGAAGAGTACCGTTCCGCTTTTGGCAACGTCTACAACTCGATCAAGAACAACGTTGTGACGGTTGTGGAAATGGCCGACAACGCCTTGCAAAGTAACTGGGGAATCAACTTTGTACCGCGCAAAGGCTACTCCTGGGATTCCAACGACAATGGCGACATCGTTCAGCTGTTGGACGAAGCCTACAGCGAAGGTGGTGGCCTGAATGGTCAGGACATGATGATCGCTTTTTCCAATGACCCAACTCCGGGCAACGCCATTGGTGTGGGCTACATTGGATGGCCGCGTCAATTGAGCACGCTTTACAGCAACCAGTTGGCGCAAGCTTCCATCGTTCAACACGAAGCGGGTCACAACTACACGCTGCAGCACTGCTGTGACGGCAACTGCATCATGCAGGCTTATTTGGACACTGGCGCTTTCGGCGGCTTCCATAACTACAATGAAAGCTGCTCCGGTCAGAACCACTACAGCACCATGAACAGCCAGAAGAACCGCTACTAGGGTCTTCGTTTCGCTTAAAATTAGCGGAGGGCATTTTGGTGTCCTCCGCTTTTGCCTTCTTACCGACGTGAAACTCTCCCCATACTCCAGTTTTTGCAGGCCAGCGCCATGGTTTTTCAGTGCGTTCTTGTTTTGCAGTGCGCATTTGTTTGGCGGTGCGCTGTTGTTTTGCAGTGCGCTCATGCTCAGTTCTTGCGGCGAAAAAGTGACTCCGGAACATACCGGAAACGAAGCTGGCGCTGGAGCGGAATTACTTTGGGAAACACCGCCGGTTCCGGGTCCATACCAAATGACTCTGGACGGAGTGAAAATCCCCGAACTCGTGCTAACCCAGTTTTTAACCCCTGCCTGGAATTCCTTTTATTTGGAAAATCAAGAAGAGCCGGGCGCCGTCAGTGCCGAGCTCATGGCAAAAATGGTCGAGGACTTTTATTCCGACCCATCCACTTTGATGCAACCTGTGATTCGCGACTTTTTGATCTTGCGCCGCCACGAAGAAAACCACGCCGAGATCAATCAGCATGACTTCGAACATTTTATTGAAGAGTTCGACGCCAATGCCGGCGAAACGCGTTCGATCCTAGTACGCCAAATGGGCGAAGATGGATTAGCCAAACACCTTGAACGTCGCTTCCGTCTACGCGAAATGATGAAAGAATTCAACGCGCAAACCGGCAACGTCAGCCACGACGACATTGAAGCTTATTTCAATAGCAAGCGCGAACAGGTACGAGCTAACATGCTAACGGGCGGCAAAGTAACCGAAGAATCCGTCGACGCTATGCTGACCTTGGACGACGATACCCTGCATAAATTGATTGAAAATCAACTGCTGCAGGAGCGTATCGAACAGGTGATTGATGCCTGGATCCTGAGCATCGCCGCCGATACTAAAGTCGAATTCAGCGGCCCTGATGGCAAGTTAGTTGAGATTCCGGTGCAAGCGCGCCAGTGAAACTTCGAGCAAGGCGAGGTCGGCTGGCGTCACCCCGGCCAAGCGACCGGCGGCAGCTAGAGTTGCTGGTTTAGCTGCTGCTAGCGATTCTTGCGCCTCGTTGCGCAAACCGCGAATTTGGTGGTAGTCGAAGTTGTCGGGCAAATGCGTTTGCTCGCGTTGGGCGCCTCGCTCGACCCAATTTTGCTGGCGCTTGATGTAGCCTTCGTAATGCAGATCGGCGTGCAAGGTTTGCCAATCTTCGGTGGACAAGCCTAGCTCGCATAGCTCGGGCGCAAGTTCAAGAACCTTTTCCCAACCACCGTCCTCGACGCGACGCATGACGTCGTGCAAACGCACTTTTTTGCCTCCACCCTGCATGGAACGTCGCGGGTCAAAGCGCTGATTCAATTGCTCGCGCGCGGCTTGCAGACGAGCTGCTTTTGCCAGCCAGCGCTGTTCCCGAACGGCGCACACCGCACCGACTGCCATGGCCCTTGGCGTCAATCGGGCGTCGGCGTTGTCGTGGCGCAATAACAAGCGATGTTCGGCGCGTGAAGTAAACATGCGATACGGTTCGGTGGGATCGCTGACAACCAAGTCATCAATCATTACCCCGATGTATGCCTCGTGGCGGCCCAAAATAAATTCTTCTCTACCCTGCAATTTGAGAGCGGCATTCATGCCAGCCATCAAGCCTTGTCCAGCGGCTTCTTCATAACCGCTGGTTCCACAAATTTGCCCGGCCAAATAAATGCCCGGATGTTCGCGCAATTCCAAAGTGCGGCGCAGTGAACGCGGCGCGACGAAGGTATATTCCACGGCATAACCAGGCTGCACAATCACCGCGTTTTCCATACCGTGGATGGTGTGCACAAACTGGTCTTGAATTTCAACCGGCAATGACGTCGAAATGCCATTGGCGTACAGCAAGTCGGAATTCCAGCCCTCCGGCTCCAAAAAGACATTGTGGCTGTCGCGATCGCCAAAACGCACAATTTTGTCTTCCAAAGACGGGCAATAGCGTGGCCCGACGCCGTCGATACGACCGGCGTACATCGGCGCCAGGTGCAAGTTGTCGCGCACGATTTTATGAGTCGCGGCATTGGTGCGCGTCACCCAGCAGGAAATTTGCTTTTGCGGCAGTTCATCGGTCAGATAGGAAAACGCCGCCGGATGAACGTCGCCAGGCTGCTCTTGCATGACCGCATAATTCACACTGTCCGCAGCAATGCGCGGCGGTGTGCCAGTCTTCAATCGTGCGGTGGGCAGATTTAATTTCCTCAGCGCGTCGCCGAGACCATAACTGCCAGCCTCGCCAAAGCGCCCGCCTGCCACCTTTTCCAAGCCGGTATGCAGCAAGCCTTCCAAAAAAGTCCCGGTGGTCAAAATTACCGCCTTGCCGCTGACCTCGCGGCCGTCGGCTAATTTGACGCCACGGATGGTGCGATTACGGCTGCCATCCAATAGACCGTCGCCGGAGAGGCCCTCCTGCCAGCAAAAATCAACCGCCTCGCCTTCAACCACAGTGACGCGGTCATCCGCCAGCAACATTTCTTGCGCAACCTGCTCGTACAGATCCCGATCACACTGCGCCCGCGGCGACTGCACCGCCCGGCCTTTACTTGTATTCAATACCCGAAACTGAATCCCCGCCCTATCAGTTATCCGCCCCATCAGACCGCCCAGCGCGTCAATTTCGCGCGTCAGCTGCCCCTTGCCGACGCCACCGATCGCCGGATTACACGACATGCGGCCGATCGCAGCCTGCTCCAGCGTGATCAGGGCACATCTCGCCCCCAACCGCGCGCTGGCAGCGGCGGCCTCCACTCCGGCGTGTCCACCGCCGATTACGATCACGTCAAAAGCTAAATCCATGGAAACTGGTTGAGCCCGGTATTCTACATGGCTGTGGCGGCTGTCCGACGCCCAACCTGATTGCTAAGCATGCTGATTCGCACCTGCCTCGTCCTCGCAACCTTCCCTGCATGGCCCAGTTTGGCCGCGCCGGCTCTGGGTTATTCCCCTCAAGACGCCAGCGACGACCAAAAAGCAGTAGGTTTGGATGCCATGGCGGTCGAATTGCGCCAGCGCACCGCCGAACGCCGCTTCGCCGCCGCGACTGCCTGGAAAAAAAATGGCGATGCCTTGCTCAAGTCGCCCGACGGTGCTCTCAAGCCATTGTTGATGGACAACGCGCCTGAAATTCAGGACTCCATCCTGAGCAGCCTAAAAAAGGAACTCTCCACCGCCCCGCCCGATTCCACCAGGGTGCGCGCCCATTTGGATTTGCTCCAATCGGTGATCAATGCCAGCGGAGCGGATCGGGTTGCTCGATTGCTGCCGAAGTTACCGACAGGCATGGAATTGGATTTCTATCAAAGCCTGTGTAAGGCTGGTGGTTCCACCACTTTACGTGTATTGGAGCAGCGCCTGAATAGTCCGGATTCAGACCAGCGCATCGGTGCATTAATGGCTTTGCTTGGCAATGGACCGCTCGAACTGTGCCAAGGATGGTTGGATCATTCTCCACCTGATGGGCTCGATCGAAGTGCGCGCTTGAGCGTACTGGGCACCCTGTCTGAGCGCGGCTTGCTCGACAATTTCCGCTTACCGGAAGCTTGGTTGAAATTGGAGCACCCACGCGAGCACGACGCCCTGTTTACATATTTGTTGGCACATCCACAAGATCACGCCGAGGACTTTGTACTGGATGAGGTTTTGAACTCAAATAATCTGCTGCAGTTGCGTAGCGACGGCCTGAAGATTCTGGAGAACGGCGTAAATGAATTTCATTGGCGCGACTGCAAGCGCAAGCTAGGTGCCATTTTGCGCGATAAGGACGGCGACCCATTAGCCGAACAAACCGCCTGGGTTTTGCATCGCATGGATGAAAAAACCGGTAAAAAATTCCTGCTCGCAGGACCCGAAGCTGAGGTCCGTCGCAATCGCGCGAATTGGCGCAACCATTTGGAGCTAGGCGAGCTGCAGGTCAAACTAAGCGAATTTCGCGACGCCTTTAAGTCCTACAAAGACGGAATTGAAATTGCAGAAGCCCGCCGTGGCAACCTGCGCAGCTCAGATTGGTTATACGCTGCTCGGGCGGCCGCAGGTGCTCGCAAAACCAAAGAAGCTGGCAATTGGTTGGCGCGGACTCGCATGAGTCCGTCGGAGTTGGCGCCGTATCGCGATTTGCCTGAATTTGCTCCGCTGCTAGACAAACAGCCATTTAAGCGTCTGTTTGGCATGCCTAACTAAAGAGATCAGGATTGAAATGAGCAGCCTAATGCGACGCTTTGGCCGCCTGTCAGCTACCGCTTTTGCCTTGCTAACCCTGCTGCTATCTGGCTGTGGCAATGCCGAACCGCAAACGGCCGACGCGTGGCTAACTGCTGCCTGCGCACATTATCCAGCAACCGGCTTTGAAACCGAATTCCAGATGCAATTTTCGTTGCAGGAGAACCAGCGCACAGTGGAGGTCAGCCACGGCGGCTCGCTACAGGAGTTGGATGCTCAGCACTATAGGTTGCAAGCTACCACCCGCATGACTTTGCCTGACCTCGGCAACCAGCAAACCGAAATTCGCAATCTCCAAGTTGCCGACGGCGAGTTCCTTTGGATGCAAAGCGACTTGCAAACCATGCCGCAGCCAGCGCCCGAGCACGCTGGGCTAGAGCTGCCCCAACCCATGCCTCAGGCGATGGTATTAATACGTGCATTGGCGGAAATTGAGGATCTGGCAACGGTCGATCCACTCGCCGCTAATCAATTGAGTCCATCGGACTTAAACCCGATGCTGATGTGGCGCTTGGCCTTACAACATGGTGATTTTGAGTTGGCGCCATCTGAGCCAGGCGACGTCATCCAATTGCTTTCCGCTGCTACTCCGGCCTTTTTGATAGCGGCCGCTCACCGCGCCGAATTCTTTCAACCCCAGCAATTGCGCATTCAGTTGCACGCTCCAACTCATGCGCCAATGAGCCTTGAGATTTTGAGCGCCGACGGCAGCGTAACTTGGAAAAACACCTTTAAATTGTGGCGCGCGATCTCCGTTGAAAGCAGTGAATTTACTTATGCTCCGCCGCCAGGAGCACAGGTGCTGACGCAATAGCCCTGGCGCTTGAAACCTGCTGTTCCGGCACCGCTAGAGCGGTCAATGACTCCTCACTGGCCGTCTCATCAAGCGGGCAACCAAGCGCTGCATATCATCAAGGATGACGTAGCCTACCGGCACCAATAGCAAGGTCATTAAAGTCGCGGAGACCATGCCGAACACCAAAGACAAAGCCATGGGGGAAAGGAAGCGCGCTTGGCCACTGGCAAAAAAGGCCAGTGGAATCAGGCCGCCGATGGTGGTTAGCGAGGTAATTAAAACCGGCCGCATGCGCACCGCCCCAGCTTTTTGCACGCTTTCCAACAAACCATGCCCTTGACGTCGGTGTTGGTTGATGAAATCGACCAGCACCAGAGCATCGTTGACGGCAACGCCGCTAAGTGCCAAAACGCCAAGCATGGTCATGAAGGAAAGTGGTTGACCAATGACGGCAAAGCCGAAGAACACGCCTAGAGCTCCAAACGGGACCGAAAACAGCACCACGACGGGCTGCAAATAACTGCGAAACAAAAACGCCAACAGGAAATAGATGATCAAAAAACTGATCGCCATCGCCCGCACCAGAGATTCCATGGACTCGCGAGTGGCTTCGGTGTCGCCACCGTAGTCCAAGCTGACGCCCGGCCGACGTTGGTCTAAATCGGCGAACTCGGCGGCGACTTCCTCCATAATATCGCGGGCATTAGCGGAGGCGGCGACGTCAGCGGTGATGGTTACTGAGCGTTGGCGATTGCGCCTAGAAATTTGCGCTAGGCCACTGCCTTCATCCAATTCGGCAACGCGAGTCAAAGGAAGCCATTCGCCAAGCGGACTTTTGACTCGCATCTGGCGCAACGCGGTGAAATCCAAACGCATTGCTTCAGGATTGCGCACCAACAAATCGGCCGGATCACGACCCAAGCGTAGAATGGCGGCACGATTCCCAAAATACGCCCCCAGTACCTGCTGCCCAAGCAGCACTTCGTTAAAGCCCAACATGCGGCCTTCGTCAGTCAGTCGGAATCGAATTTCCCGGGTCCCCGGCAACAAATCATCGCGCACATCAAAAACTCCAGGGAAGTTCGCCAAATATTCTTGAACCTCTTCCGATGACGCGCTCAACGCATCGTCGTCCATTGCATACAACCGCATTTCAATCGGCTTGCCGACGGGACCGGCTTGCGGCGACTGGAAATCAACCCGCAGAACTCCAGGTGCGTTAGTAAAACGTTGACGCAAGTCTTCTTGAATTTCAGCCGTGCTCCGGGTGCGTTCGCCGCCCTCGGCAAGCTCCACGAAAACTTGGCCTAGGTGGGATCCGGTTCGATAGTTTTGCTGATCCGAATAAGTTGCACCGGCTAAGGCCACGTAAGATTCCAATTCATACTTCGGCAATTCACCAATTGCCGTTTCAAAGTAGCGCAGCGTTTCATAGGTCTGGTCCAGACTATTGCTAGTCGGCGTTTCCACGTTGACAAAAAACAACTTGGCTTCAAATTTTGGCATCAATACGAATTTCAAATGCCCGAATTGAAACAATGCACCAGCACAGGCAATAGTCCCTAAGGCCGCCAAAGTTGCCGGATAGCGGTGGCGCAAAATGCGGGTTAAGCTCCATTCATAAATCCGTTGCAACCGGTGATACCAACGATGATGACTGCTCGACGCAGCGTTCGATTGATCGAGGCTTGATCCAAGATTCGCGTCGACCTCTAACGGCACTCCGTTGGCGTCTACGTCTGCGACCAAGTGCGGTTTAATCCAATCGGCAAAGTGCGACGGCAATACCACCAACGCCTCAAGCAACGACGCCACCAATGTCAGGCCAGCCACCCAAGGCACCGGTTTCATCCATTGCCCGAGCTCGCCCTCAATCATCAA
>JACNIZ010000358.1 GCA_014382805.1 Planctomycetota bacterium | reverse complement strand
GGAAATAAGGAAAGGGGCTTAATTTTCAGGTGATGAATGAAATGGGAGAAGCTACGCCGGGATGCTCGGGTAAAGGCGGGCGGATTGAAAGGGAAAACGTCGGGATCAGCGATTATTTCGAAGCTTCATGAATAGTCCGGGCTAGGCAGATAGGGGAGTGTTGAATTTTTTTAGGAATTTGAGTCTCAACGTTTATAAAGGAGATCGCCATGGAGATGCTCACCGACAACCCTATTCGAAATAGCCACGACGATCGCTTCAATTTTGAGCCATATGCTCAAATTCTCGTCGGGGCCATTGTTGAAACCTACATGCTGCCCTTTACCATAGGTGTATATGGGGCTTGGGGAACGGGCAAATCCAGTTTGATGTATTTGATCAAGGAGCAACTGGATCAATTTTCTGGCCATAAAACTATTTGGTTCAATCCCTGGAAATATGACAAACGCGAGGATCTTTGGGGCGCGTTGATTCGCACTATTTTGACCCAGATCAAACCAGGATCAGGAGATTGATCGCTATGTCAATCATTTTGAACGTGACTTTGCGGAGGCAATAAAAGCCTATACCGACAATGGGAAGCTGGTCATTTTTATGGATGACTTGGACCGTTGTCTGCCGGAAAGTTCGATTGAAATCCTTGAATCCCTAAAGCTATTTATTGGCGAATCGAAATGCGTTTTTGTAATCGGTATGGATCACTCAGTCGTTGAAGCGGGAATTACCCGTTTGCATGGCGAACGCATTCAAATTTCTGGCAGGGACTACCTTGACAAAATAGTGCAAGTGCCGTTTTTTATTCCGCCAGTATCCTTTGGGCGCCTGAGAGATGGTTTGCAATATGCAAAGAGCGCTGATTATCCCGAGCAAATTTGGCGTTTGCTCGAAATGGGTTTACAAGGGAACCCTCGCAAGTGCAAACGTTTTGTAAATTGTTACTACCTGCTGAATCGAGTGCTGCAAGAGCAGATGAATGACAGCAGTGGTGGAGGGGTCTCGGAGTGGGACACTATTTCGATTACTATGGACCCGGACACACAGCGTTCCTATTTGGCAAAATTGCTAGTGATTCAAATGCAGTTTCCGAAATTCTACGAATTTCTGTTGATGGATCCTAGAGCCTGGCAAGCTTATGAAATGGAATTGCTATATAGCCCTACGCCCGAAACTCGAGACGAGGTTTTGAAACAAAGTGAATCCTATCGTGGATTTTGGATGGACCACGATTTGCGTCGATTCATGCTGATAACCGGTGGCAACGCGGACTCCATGGTATTTCCACTCGCACCCGCTGAAATGGAAACTGCACAGATTATCAAGATGGTCAATATGGTTCGCCCGGGTGGATCGGAGTACGCTGAATCAATGGCATCTTAAGGCTGAGCAAAGGAATTCGAATGAAGAGCTCGCGCAGGAATTTTGGGACCCGACGTATTCGAGCGCACAAGAGAATGAAATCGCTATGTAGAGCCTGACGATTGCGTGTGGACAATTTCCGAGGGATTGCAATTGACCCAATAACTTTGGTCAGGCTGCACCATGCGCTTACGCTTGGCCAGGATTATGGCAACGGCGGCACGTACTTCAAGCGACCAATGCGCTTGCGCCAGAATTCGCAAAAGTAAATGTCGCCGCTGGCTGGGTCAACATCGATGCCGTCGGCGCACCAAGCGGAAGTGTGGGAATCATCTTCGATAGGCGGCATGCGGGTGATGTGTTGCCAGTCGGGGGTGATGTAGCCGAGCGATGCCTTTAAGCCGGTTTGGTTTTCGACGTGGATGGTGTACCAGAGGCGGCCTTGCAGGTCGTAGGCAATCGAATGCACCTGCTCCAACTTAGGGTCATAGCGCGGAATGACTAAATCAGTCATGCCCGGGTTCAAGCCGTCGACGTCAAGTTGCCAAGTTGCGGGATCGTCGGCCCGACTGATGTCGAAGCGGGTCATCGTGGCATCGAAAAATTCATTGAAGATGATGTCGCCGTTGGGGGCTTCTTTGATTTCCCACGGACCAGCGCCAACGATGTAAGCCGGAGTGGCTTTGGATATGGGATCGGGCACGGGATAGGTAGTGAATGCACCAGTGGTCGGGTTCAAGCGTTCGATTGCGCGGCCCCAGTAGTGTGAGTACCAAATTTCCCCATTCGACTTCGCCAACAAATGCGCTGGCTGCGCAGTGGCATTGGGAACTTCGTAAAAGTGGAAAACCGGATCCGTTGGCAAACCAGGGCGACCGATTTGATGATCCAAAGACGTACTGAAATCAAATTCATTGTCCCACGGGATCAGCTCCGGATCAAAGCCGACGATTTGTGCGCCGGCGCTCAATCCGCCCTGCGCAAACCAGACCCAATTTCGGGTGGGGTCCCAGGTCAAGCCAATCACTTCATTCCAATCGCTCGGCACGTTGTAAACGCGCACTTCCAGTCCGCCAGGGGCATCGGGTAGCATGCAAATGATGCGGCTGTGGTTGGGATGAATCCCCGAATACAAGTAGCCGCCGCCTTCGGAAAACCAAATCCTTCCGAGCGGGTCCACCATGACGCCTTCACCTAAAGAGGATGTGGTGGTGCGGTGATCAGAAAAAATCGTGCTGGCAAAGGGCCCCGGTCCCGCAGGGTGGGGGATCGGCACGCCACTAACAGTTCCCGTGGCAATATCCAGCTTTTGGAACTGCTTGTGAAACTCCTCATTAATCCAAACGCGCTGCGAGGCATCCACAGCCAGCGACAACGGCGACGGATTGGTGCCAGGTGTTGGCGGAATATCAAAGTAGTCGTAGGCAAACACTTCAACTCGCGCTGGTTCACTAATGCCACTCGCTTTGACGACGCGCACCGTTCCGCTCATCGCGTCGTCCGGCAAGTCGAGCAAAATGCGACTGTTCTTCCACAAGCTAATCGCCGTCGACGATGCGGACACTAGCCTTAACTTCGAGCCGCTTTGTAGCAGCAAAAAACCAGGCGTGTTTGCTGACCCAAATCCACTGCCCAGAATTTCAACTTGAGCGCCTTGAAGCGTCGCGATTTCGGGGTTGATGATTTCAGGACCACTGGTCTGAAGGAGTAACAGAAAGCAAGTGCACAGCATGACTATTCGCGTTTCCAGGAGGTCGGTAATTTTAGATCGCTTTGCAGGATGTGATCGCGCAATGCATTGGCGTTGCCAGAATCATTTTCACTTTCATAAGGGTTATCCCACTTATTTGGGAAGTGAAAACTGAGCTTGCCGTCGGCGTCGGCGCCGAAGGTAATGGTGACATGGTTGTCGATTACTGTAAGTCCAGTTATTGGACCAAGAACTTCAGCCATGGAACGAAAGCCAGCCAAAAACTGAGGCAACCCCTTTTCAGACCCATTTCCAATTGCCGCCAAACCGTCGAGGAATAATTTTGCCAGCAACTCTGGCGAGGCTGGAATAGAGAACGAAAGTCCGGCTTCGGTCCAGCGTACCCAGTCATATCCATTTTCAACGTCCGTCAAAAAAAGTGCGATGGTTGCTTCGTCCAGGGGATCATCTTCTGCCCGCACGGAACTTTCGACATAATCCTGATAAAATTCATTGCGCAAACCAGCGTTCATGAGCGCCAACCCGTCGGACAGGTTGCGCACAGATAGCTGCTGCACTGCACATAGTTGATTTTCTTTATTGATAAAAACGCGCGCGGTATCCATGGAAACACCATCAACAAATTGCGCCGCTCTGATTTCTTCGGGCGTGGAATCCTCGGCGATCAGTTCAGGCTGGTTTTCCAAGTCCACTTCCATAAAAGAGATGGCGATCATGAAAAAACGCTCGCCCGCAGCAATTCGGCGCAGGACTTTTTCCCCGGCTTCCAAATCCGGCCCGGCCGGCTTGGATTTAAATCCATCGTTGGTCCAAGAGTTTTCCTCCTTAGCCACCGCCGTCAAATTGTGATAACTCAACTCGACCGCCAGCGTGTCGGATTTTGCGTCGTACCAAGTGTTGACGTCTTGGCGCTCAAATTCAATTTGCGAACAAGAGATCGCGCTGACGATTAGGGCCAGCGCTAAGCAGTATTTGTAAAAATGAAATTTCATGATTTCCTCCATTGCATGATACCCCAAAAAACCGCCGGCACCCGTAGGTACCGGCGGTAAAAAACGCAACGCTTATTGAATCACACGCGCGTCGATATTGGAGGTGTCACCAACACATGCGGCCTGAATCCAAACGGTTATTCCCATAGTTTCCAGAGGCAAGAACTTATGGAACATAGCGGAGCCATTGGCGTCGGTAAGGACTTGACCGGCTGCTTGCGGTTGGTCCAAGCCAATCGTTGTTTTCAGTCTGCTGATGTTGACGACGCTGGTTCCGGTGATCGAGTATCCAAGGAAAACTACGGTCGACGGCTGCGCCCCATTCAGAGTGATATTGGCGTATTTTCCGGCCAGTAGATTCGGCGTCAAAATGATCAAATCGCCCTCTAGCGCCTCGAATACGGCATTTTTCATGTTCGCCCGGCCGTGCCCGAATACGTCGTCTTCGCCAGCATCCCCGAGGTCATCACAGGCAGCGTAAAGGCTTTGCTCCACCTCGTAGGTGGTCAGGTAGGGGTTAGCCGCCCACAACAACGACGCCACGCCATTTGCTAACGGCGTCGACAGGCTGGTACCGCTAGCGCCGCGATAGCCACCACCCATTTCTGTACTCCAAATGTCTACACCCGGAGCTGTCATGTCGACGGCGACGCCGTAGCTGGAGAACCACGCTTTGCCGTCAGTGAAATCGGAAGCGCCAACCACAACGACGTCATCCCAATCAAAGCTGGAGTGGTTGGTGTCGTTGTTGTCTGCCGCGTAAAAGTACAGTCCACCCAGCGACCGCACGTAGGCGCCAGTCGTTTGCACCGACGAATATTCCACCCCGCTGTAACTTGCGCTGATGGTCTTCGCACCGTTTTCGACTGCCCAGCGTGCGCCGTGTTCCAGGTCGGAAAGATAGGCGCCGCCGCTGGCAGAATTGGAGACACGAATCGGCAGCAGCTGAATGTCCCACACTGCACCGGCTACCCCAATTCCATTATTTCCGGTTGCGCCAATGGTGCCGCCAGTCAAGGTGCCGTGTCCGTTGATGTCTTCAATCTCACCACCTTGGGCTTCGGTCAAATGATCCACAGCGTTGTAACCCGGTAGCAATTGATTCATTAAATCTGGGTGGTCAGTATCGACGCCAGTATCGGTCCATGCCGCAATGCGATCGGGCGCCGAATGAATGACCTCCCACGCCGCTTCCGACTCGATCATTTGATGGTGCCACTGGCTACCAAAGTTGGTGTCGTCGGGAATCAAAAGTGGATAACAAATCCAGTCCGGATGTACATATTCCCAATTCCTGGTTGTTATCAATTGTGCCGCAAAACTGTTTTCATCTTCGCCTTCCGGCACGAGCACAATCCACTCGTCCACCTCCGGATAATTTAGCACGATTAAGCCTTCAATTTGAGCGAGTGCTTGGTCTCGAGCCAGCTCATTGTTTTGGACCGGCCGCGCGATCATGCGGCCGGATAATTCCAAATGGCCGGGCTGCTCTACAAATTCCGAAGGCGGTTCTTGCGCTAATGTTGCGCAAGCCAGAATAGGGGCAAGTAGGCAAACCAACATGCCCCTACGCTATCAAGATTTGGCCATTATTGTATGGTTTGAACCACAATATTTGAGGTATCGCCAAGCGCCACAGCTTGCATGTAAACCGTGATTCCAGTACCTCCAGCAGGGATGAACTTAGTCATTCCAGCGTTGCCTGCACCGTCCGAAGAAGCAGCGGCAGCTTGTTGCGGATTGTCAATTCCCATTACCGTCTGCAGCGGGCCAATATCGGTCACACCGTACCCAGATAGGGAGTAACCCAAGTACACAGTAGTGGACGCTGGTGCGCCGCTGACGCTAAAGGAAGCAGTGCTGCCGCCGGTTAAGGTCGACGCGTTTAAGGTCATGCCACCTTGCAGTGCAGCGTTAATCGCATTCTCCATGTTCAAACGACCGTGGCCGAAAATATTGTCCTCACCGGCCGCGCCAATGTCGTCACAAGAGGCGTACAAACGCGCTTCCACCTCGTAGCTATCTAGGTACGGGTTGGCCGACCACAGCAACGACGCCACGCCGTTAGCCAGAGGAGTTGACAAGCTCGTACCACTCGCTCCGCCGTAACCGCCGCCCATGGCAGTGGTCCAAACATCGACGCCAGGACCGGTCAGGTCGACGGCAACGCCATAGCTGGAAAAGGATGCTTTGTTGTCATTCGAATCGGTCGCACCCACCACAATGACGTCGGGCCAATCAAATGATGAATGATTTTGGTTCGAGTTATCGGCGGCGTAGAAATACAGCGCCCCCAGCGAACGGCAGTAAGCGCCAGTGGTTTGAATCGAGGCGTTGTTGACTCCGCTGTAACTAGCGCTGATAGTGGAGGCACCGTTTTCGGCCGCCCAGCGTGCGCCCTCTTCCAGGTCGGAGTAATAAGCGCCGCCGCTGGAGAAGTTAGATACGCGTACCGGCAGCAGTTGGATGTCCCAAACACAGCCTGCGACGCCTTGGCCATTGTTGCCGGTCGCGCCGATGCAACCGCCGGTCAATGTGCCGTGGCCGTTGATGTCTTCAATATCTCCACCCTGGGCTTCAGTCAGGCGATCGACCGCGTTGTAACCGGGCAGTAGCTGATTCATCAAATCCGGGTGGTCGGTGTCTACCCCGGTATCAGTCCAAGCTGCGATGTAGCTGCCGCCGGCAGTGCTGACGTCCCATGCCGCTTCGGACTGCATGGTGGCGTGGTGCCACTGGTTACCGAAGTAAGTGTCGTTCGGCGTGTTGATCGGATAACAAATCCAGTCCGGATGCACGTACTCCCATTCCCCCGAGGCCATCAGTTGTGCGGCAAAGCTATTTTCGTCCATGCCCGCGGGCACAGTCAGGATCAGCTCATCCACCTCTGGGTACTCGTGGAAAACCCAGTCCTGCACCTCGGCGCGGGCGGCCTCGCGGGCCTCAGGGTTGTCTTGCACCGGGCGGGCAATCATGCGGCCGGACAATTCCAAATGCCCGGGCTGATTGACAAAACGGGCCTCAGGCTCCTGTGCAAGGAATGCACAAGAAAGAATGGGGGAAAGGAGAGTAAGGAACATACATCTAAACTAACACGCCGCGGCCGACCTCGGATTTCCGATCCGACGACCCTTTTTCCCAGGATTGCTGCAACCGAATTTTGCTGTGCCCGGTAGACCCTGCATTGGAGGATCGCCTTCCCGCCGAAACTCCCCATTTGCGCGCTTTCTTGTGCAAATTGGCGGTGGCTACACCCAGCCTAGAGGTCGACGATCTGTTCCAGGAAACCGTGAACCGCGCCCTTAAGTACCGACACAGCATGGATTTGGATCGCCCGATCCGTCCTTGGCTGCAGTCGATTGCATTTCGGGTTTTTGTCGATGCGCGAAATCAGCAAAAACGCGCGCCGCAGTCGGTGGACCCGGTGGCGGTGGCGGAGGGAATCGCGGATCCAGGCGGCGTTGGTGTCGGCGGAAATGGCCAGAATCGTTCCGCCACAGCGGAAGCTGGTCGCCTGCTGGATGCTTTGGATGAACCGGAGCGCTCTGTGATGCAACTGACCTACTTGCAGGGCAAAACCACCGCCGACGTCGCCGCCGAGCTGAAAATAGCCGTCGGCACGATCAAATCTCATTTACACCGCGCCCGCCGCCGTCTGGCTGCGCGCTTTCGAGCCGAGGATTGGCTGTGATGAATACCGAGAAGTTTTTCGCCAAAGCCCAGGCTGAATTCGACGCCCGACGTGACCCGTTGGACCGCGTCGATCTGGTGGATTGGTTGGAGCAAAATCCGGAGGCGCTAGATGCGTTCGTGAACTTGCGTGCGGTTCACTGTCGGCTGGCGGCTGCGGCAGTGAGTTTGGCGGAGCAGGCGCCCCAAGTGCTACGAGCCTCTCATGCCTCTCAAGCGCTCCAAGCCTCCCAAACTCCTCAAGCGCTGATCCGCAGATGGCCATTTTGGGTTTCACTGTCTGCCGCCGCGGCACTGTTGATCTTCTTTTCCATGCCGCTCAAACAGACGACCCAACCGCAACCCGCCGACGTCGTCGCCAGCTTGGATACCGAAGAAGCACCGCCTCTGGCAATGGTGATTTCCGTCAAACACTCTACGTCGGGAAAACAAACGACGATCACTCCGACGCGCTCGGTTCAAAGTAACGGTGCGTCCATCCTCTCATTGAGCACGACCACGCGCAGCGTTGTGATTCATTCCCATCCTTAAAGCAAACTGACTCATGATTTCCTACCTACTTACCCTGACTTTGGGCGCAAGCTTGACACCGATGACTAACCTATCTGTGTCAGCGCTTTCCGATCAAGCCGCGCAAGAACAAAAATTGGAGCTTTACGCGATAGAAGAATTTATCGATACCAAGTATGAACAAAAGCGCATGTTTGAGCAACGCATGGCAGTAGACTTGCTCAAGGCCGCGATGGCCTCTAACACGGAAGACATTCCATTCATGGAAGGAATACCGTTACTGGGCGCTATTGCCTTAATGGATGCAGGTACCAAATCTGAGCAACAGGAAATTGGAGTAGATAGTGCCGCTTGGTCCTCCTTTCTAGTGGCTGGCAAGGTGGGGCCAGAGCCCTTTCAAGGCGAAAAGGATTTGATGGAATATTTAACCACTTATATGCAGCCCCCATTCGATAAAAATGTGCAAAGCCTAAAAGTGCAACGGCATGCCAAGGACCGCTTGCTCATAGCCTACTTGCTGCCCGAACAACATAAATGGACCGCCGAATTTTTGGAAATGCAACGCCAATGCAGCACATGGCAGGCCATGGTCAGCGCCAAGGTTTACGTTGGCGAGTCGGCGAATATGAAAGAATTTGAGTTAACCCTTGGGGATGCCAGGGCGCTAGGCAATGCGGCGGAAATTCAACTAATTGAGGAGCGCATGAAACGGGCCCAGATGGAAATGATTCACAGTCCCCAATTAATAACCTATCCCGGCAAGCAAGCCGATATCGTGGTGGAAAGTCAAATTTCTTATATCGCAAATTGGAATCTGGTGCAAATTTACCCTGGCCCGGTGGAAATCGCTGATCCGGAAATTAAGGTGCTGGATGAAGGATTGGGGCTGAAAACCCGGGTTGTGCAAGTTGGGGCGAACCTATATGGACTCAATGTTGCACTTGAATACTCAAAGGTCAAACATCCGATCCCGACCCGCAGCATTGACGTCAGCGGAAACGATCTGCAAATCTCTATGCCGGAGTTGCTCTCCAGCCAAATTGAAACCAAGTTGGCCCTGCCAAGCGGCGGCGGTGCGCTCTTCCGTTTGCAAAACAAGACTGATCCTGGCAAAGAGCTACTGATGTTGGTTGAGTTCCATTCGTTGAAGACCAATTAAGCGAACCGAATTTCACAGCGGCCGACGTTTTTAGCCGTGCTGAAGGCGTCGGCCTAAGTGTTTTATTTGTAGGGGGATGAAGACGAACCAACTATCTGACACGGATTCATTGGAATAAAAAATATGTTTCTTAGCCGCTCGCCACCCGGAATTCCCTTCTCCTGATATGTTCGAGTGAAGAACTGCCCCCAGGCCTAACTCGTCACCGCTTGCCATGATTCTCCGTACCCTCGCCCTACTGACGGCTACCGCTGTCTTTACTAACCTCGCCCCTGCGCAAACCCATTTTTGGAACCAAGGGGATCCTGGCAATTGGAGCCAAGATTTCCAGTGGTCGCCATCAGGCACAGTTCCCAATTCGGCTTCAGCCTGGGCCGCCCTCGGCGTAAGTGATCCCACTCCATACACCGTGACCATGGATATGGACGTGCTGTTGGATCGACTCGAGCTGACTGCGGGCAATCTGACCTTGCTCATGTCCGGCCGGGAATTGACGGTGAATAGCGCCGCTACGATCGACAATAGTATTTTGCGTTTAATCAATAGCACGGTGAAGGGCGGTGGCCAAGTTGCCAACCGCTGGATTATCGACGCCTTGGGCAACTCCACAATCGAAAACCTTTACAACGACGGCACTCTAAATGTGTTGGGTGCGCCAGCCGGCAGTACCGCAAACCTGTTGCTTGAATCTCCGGCCTATTCGGAGGGAACGATTAACGTGACCTCGGAAAGTGGCGGTTATAAGGCAACAACTGGCGCTGCGTCACTCGCCACGCTGTAGGATGTTGTCGACGAGCATCCATTCGCCCCGGCGGGGGGCACGCGGCCCCTTATCGGTGGATTGGTTAACTCATTTTTTGCAATCGGTTTGCCATCTACGCCGCCAGGGAGAGGGGTTGCGGGACAGAAGTGAGCGAGCCGCTGGT
>JACNIZ010000265.1 GCA_014382805.1 Planctomycetota bacterium | reverse complement strand
CGCCAAGGCGCGTGCGGCGGGCAAAAGCAAGGCTTGTCGTTTTTTGAAGTGGACCCTTTTAAGGAAAAGCCGGTTAAGAAAGCAGCACAAAGCTATTTGGACGAAGGAGTGTATTTGTGGAACGCTGGCATTTTTGTTTGGCGCAGTGATTCCATTTTGAAAGCTTTTGCGAAATACTTGCCGTCCATTTCGGATGGCTTGCAGCAAATCGCACCTTTAGCGCAGGACTCAGCAGCGCTGCAGAAGTTGGTGGATGAGCTTTATCCCAATTTCCAATCGGTGCCGGTGGACATCGGCATCTTGGAACAATCCGATTGTGTGCACGTACTCAAGGCCCCCTACCACTGGAGCGACGTTGGCTCCTGGCGTGCCTTGTTCGATGAGTTAGACCAAGATTGCGACGGCAACAGCGCGGTGTTCCCTAACGGCGGCGAGCTGATGGCCGAAGATGCAACAGGTTTGCTGGCCTATTCGCGCACCCCAAAAACGGTGGCAGTACTCGGCGTAAGTGATTTGGTAGTTGTGCATACCGAAGACGCGATTTTGGTCGCCAAACGCGACCGCGCCGAAGACGTCAAGCGCTTCGTGAATCGACTGGAAGATGCCGGCCGCACGGAGCTGCTTTAAGCCATGATTGGGCGTGTACTGGCCATCGACTATGGCGGCAAACGTACTGGCTTGGCGATCAGTGATGCGCTTGGAATTACCGCGCAACCCATCAAAGCAGTCGTTTCCACCAAGCTCGACGTCACGGTGGAAGCCATCGCCATTTTTGCGAAGCAACGTGAAGTGCAAACCGTAGTCATCGGCATGCCTTTTTTGCCCGACGGATCCGAAGGCGCACAGGTGGATCGGGTACGCCATTTTCTAAGCAGCTTGCGGGCCAAACTGGCGGACGGCGTCGAAGTGGTGGAAATTGATGAGCGCCATACCACCAAAGAAGCCGAGGCGATGTGGCGTCAGGCAGGTTATTCGAAGCGCAAAGCGAAGGAATACATCGACTCCACCGTAGCGGTGATTTTGCTACGCGAGTATTTAACTAGGCTGGGCTAGAATGCCAGCGGAGTGTTGCCAAGGCGGCCGCGGACGACGGTTTACTGCTCGTTCGAGGAAAGTCCGGGCTCCACAGAGCACAGTGGTGGCTAACGGCCACCGGGGGCAACCCCAGGGAAAGTGCAACAGAAAGCAAACCGCCTAAGCGACTTCGGTCGCCGGTAAGGGTGAAAGGGTGCGGTAAGAGCGCACCGCGCGGCTGGTGACAGGCGTGGCATGGTAAACCCCACTGGGAGAAAGCCCAAATAGGGAGGAAAGGTGCTGCTCGTACCGTTTGGACCTCCGGGTAGGGCGTTCGAGGCCAGCGGCAACGTTGGTCCCAGAGAAATGGTCGCCACTTGGTGAGCTTGCTCTTCAAGGACAGGACCCGGCTTAAAGGCAACACTCCATTTTTTTCGGCAGTTTCTTCGCCAGCTTTTTTCGACATTCCGCTGCTGCTAGTGTCTACTACCACCCATAGTGGCACCATATCTAGCGAGGGTTTTCAACAACTACTCAACAAATTGCGGAAAATTGGCAGGATGGCTTGCCGAATATCGAAATCCTGGTACAAATGGATCGATGGAGTTCGTCTGGGTCGTTCCACGTCAGGTACTGTTTCCGCGCGCGACGGTGCATGGTTTTACCGCCATGAACCGTGCCGATTTGGAGCAGCAATTCCTGCAAACCGTGCGTGAGCAGGGCTTCTTTATGGAGCGTAGCTACGCCGAGACCCACCCTGAATTCAAGCAGCCGATCCCATACGTTGCCGTTTCTTGCGAAGACCGGGTTTTCACGATGACCCGCTTGACTGGTGGCGAAAAACGTCTGCATGGCAAACGCAGCATTGGCGTCGGCGGGCACATCAACCCCTGTGATGCTCCTCCGAACAGCTCAGATGATTTGCTCACTCTGGCCTGTCAAAGGGAGCTGCAAGAAGAACTACACCTGCCCGAGGGGCGGCTCCAACCGGTGCCGCTGGGATTGCTCAACGACGACACGACTGAGGTCGGCGCTGTGCACTTAGGATTGGTTTATCAACTGCAAATCTCCCCACAGCAAGCTCACAACTTAAGCATTCGAGAAACCGACGGCATGTCCGGAGGCTTCGAGCCATACGAGGAATTGCTGGCCGCGGCGCAAGCTGACCAGCCTCCTTTTGAAACCTGGTCGACTCTGTTACTACGCTCGGGAGCTTTGGCTTCCAACAAGCAACAGGTTCTGGCCTAAATCTCGCCCCAACACCCACACAACCACAACTCATGGTCCGCCGCATTCCTGAGACTGAACTCCCTCCTATCCAAGACTTGGTCGACAAGTTGAAGGTCGCTCACACCAAAAATTTGGTGCTGCTACGCTTCAAGGATGGCACCGAAGAGCATGGCGCAGTGACCTACATCGAGCGCCTCGGTACCGGTCGCATCATTGACATCACGCGTGAGATTTCGCGCGATTACAACGTATACGAAATCGATTCGATCGAGCTGGAAGCTGAGATTTAAATCGCAGCCCAGTCCGTTTCACCGCAATAGCGGTTGACCGATTTTTCACGCGCTAGGCCGAACAAACTGAGGCCTGAAATGCGGGCGGCTTCGACGGCCAAAGACGTAGGCGTGCCCAAGCCCACCACCACGGCCACGCCCGCAAGCGCAGCCTTCTGGACCAATTCGAAGGACAGTCGGCCACTCACCCACAACACTGCCGCTTGCTCAACGGGGTAAGCATCGGCCAGCATCTGGGATCCCAATACTTTGTCAACCGCATTATGCCTGCCGACGTCCTCGGCTATAGCAATAAGGTCGGCGGTGGCTGGGCAAGCTAATGCGGCGGCATGCACGCCGGCGGTTTTGTGCCAGATTTTTTGCTGCTTGCGGACTTGCTGCTCCACCTTGCCAAAAAAGTCCGACGTCAGGGTCTCAACTTGAATATTTGCCTTGGGCAACGCGCCCTGAATTTCTTCGATGGCACGGACTCCACAAAGACCACAGGTACTGCCTACGGTACTGGATTTGCGGCGGCTTTGGTCAAAGCGCACGCCGTCGGCCAAGGCGACGTTCCAATAGTTCAATTCCGCTTGCTTAGCCTCACCATTTGGGCATGGCGATACTGCTGCAAGGTCTTCTAGACCGGCAATGATTCCCTCAGATGCAAGAAACCCGGCGATAAGCGCTTGCTCATCGCCAGGAGTTCTCAAAAGGACCGCGTACGGTTCGCCTTGAATGCGGATTTCCAGCGGCTCTTCTACTGCGACCCAATCCGAAATCTGCTCCACTTCGCCTGCGCGAAATTGGTGCTTCGAAATGTTTACAGCAGCTGCTCGCGGTGGCGAGCCATCAGGGCTTGACTTGGATTCGTTCAATCTTCCGCCTTAGCGGAGGAAGGTGGCGTAATCCGCCTCGTCAAAGCCAAGAATGGCTTTTTCGCCGCGTGCCAGTAAAGGCCGACGAATCATGTCAGGGTTGGCGCGCAACAAATCCACCACTTCTTTTTTTGTTTTGAAGTCGGTGTTGGCGATGTCCTGATCCTTGTAACCCTTAGCTCGCTTGTTGAAAGCGCCCTTGGGGTCTTGTGCGTCTACAGCCTTTTCCAACAGCTTTTTAGCTGGGGGCGTCACCAAGATGTCTACGGCCTCGAAGTCAAACTTCTTCTTTTCCAAATAGGCCACTGCCTTTTGGCAGGTCTTGCAGCCGGGCTTGAGGTAGAGTTTTACAGCGCTCATCAGGATTGATCTTAGTTATTCACAATGGACCGTAACCTATTTAGCCTTGGGGGCTTAAGAGACCCATCACGTGTTAATGGGAATGGGCTACGCCAATGTGGCCGGTCATTTTACCAGATTTCAAAGGGAACGAGAATATTCCCTTTGTCTTAATTGAAGCGCGGAGGTATACGCCGATATCGAAACCCACAAAAAAGCCCTAGGAGGCTTCAGCCTGACCGCCGTTTTCAGGATCTGTGGCGCATAAGTTTTGCAACATCCTAACCAGGCTACTAGCGAAGGTAGATCTCGCAATGGCCATCGCCCCTAGCTTGGTTGCGGCGGCGAGCAAATCATCGCGTTCATGCGATGCAAAAGCCAAAATGGGTAGATCACGGCGGCAACCGTCCGCCTTGTAGGCTTTCAATAAAAAAATCGCGTCTATCAGGTCGTTTTCAAGGTCCACAACCATGGCTACTGGCTGTCTAGCTTGCAGCTGAGCAAGGACGTCGCCATCCCAATCGGGGGCTAAAGCCAACTTGCCGAGAGCAGTTAGGGTAGTTTCCACCTTGTCCCAGAAAAATGGTTCTGAAACTAGGACGTGAACAACGGGCGCGGCAGGATTGGTTTGACCTTCCAAAACGATTCAGGGAGGGGAATGCGAGCGAAACCCATATTGCAATCGGCAAAGAAAGGCCCGAAAAATCCCCGGAACTCAATTTTTTTTGGGAAATTGCTCAAATTCAGCCACTTCCACCCTACGCCCCGATGTCCAAGCTTGGATAATTTGGCATGACTTCCATCGCCGAGATTTTGAAGCAAAGCAAGTCGGTAGCCATCGTGGGCTATTCGGCCAAACCAGATCGAGCAAGCCATTGGATTTCGGACTATCTTGAGGAGCACGGATACCAAGTGTTTCGAATCAATCCGGTGATGGAATCCTCGACCGAAATCCCGATTTACCCGTCCGTCGCCGACCTCCCGCAGCAAGTGGACATAATCGACGTCTTTCGCGCGCCGCCGCACCTGCCAGCCATCGTCGAGGCTGCTGTGGCCACCCACGCCAAAGTGGTTTGGATGCAACCAGGCGCCGAAAACCCTGAGGCTGCTATGACCGCGACGGACGCGGGCCTTATTGCAATCGTCGGCAACTGCATTTACCGCGAGCATAAAGCGCTGTTCGGCATCGAAGATGATCGCGGCCACACTCCTTAGGAGTTGAGCCGCGATCATGAAAGGTATGTCCGCGAGTTTCGATTAGCGCACGAAGTCCAACGGCGGAACCGCCGGGATCAAACCCATTTTGTGGGCTCGTTCCAAAAACAGTTTGACCGATTCGCGGCCTGAATCACGGTAGTCCAGGGTGCGATCGTTGACGTACATCGCGATGAATTCGTCGGCTTTGGCTAGGTCTAGGTCACGACCGAATTGCAGCGAATATTTGACCGCTTCCTCGCGATTCTCGAGGCCGTAACGGATGGAATCCTGCAACAGCTTTGAAATCACTGGGATCAAATCGCCGTGATCGCGACGCACCGTGTTTCCGCCTAGCGGCAGCGGCAGGCCGTCGGTTTCTTTGCCCCACCACACACCTAGGTCGTCAAGCAGCACCAAACCCTGATCCTGGAAAGTCAGCTGACCTTCATGAATCAGCACGCCAGCGTCGTATTTCCCTTCGGCCACAGCATTTGGAATCTGGTCAAACTCAACAATTTGGTAGTCGTATTCGCCGATCCGCATCTGCGCCGCCAAGTGCGCCGACGTCCATTCACCAGGAATCGCCAGCCGTCTGCCGCGACCTTTTTGCAGCTCTTCCAAGCCGAATTCTTCGCGGGCAACAATGCGCGGACCATAATCCTCGCCCATGGAAGCACCGTGGTTCAGGAGCGCATATTTGTCTGCCACAAAGGCGTATCCGTGGATAGATACTGCGGTTATGTCGTAATCACCATGCACTGCTCGGCGATTTAATGTTTCGATATCCTCCAGCTTATGCTCGAATTTCAAGCCGCCAGTATCGATGCGATCGGCCGCCAATGCAAAATGCATGAAGGCATCATCTGGGTCCGGGCTGTGGCCGAGGAGTAGTGTTTTTTCGACGGTTTGCGGGGTGGACATGACCGCAGATTGTAGCCTCCCGCACAGTTTCGCTCGCCTCATCCTCGTCGCCCCTCCTATCATGTCCCTTCCTCCTAGAAAATGAAGATTCCTCGCACCCCCATTCTTCTGCTGCTGGCCGTCGCGGCCTGCCACGCCCCTCAAAGCAACGACTCCGTTCACACCCTCTGGGACGGCTCCGACCTAAGTGGTTGGCGCATGGCCGGACCGGGTGAATTCATCGTCGAAAATAACACCTTTTATGCCCAAGGCGGCATGGGCCTGTGGTGGTACGGCGAAAAGAGCTTTAAGGATTTTGAGTTGGAATTGGAGTGGAAAGCCCAAGACGCGACCGACAATTCGGGAGTGTTCGTTCGTTTCCCAAACCCAGGCAACGATCCATGGGTTGCCGTCAACCAAGGCTACGAAATTCAAATTTGCGACGCCGCCGAGGCCAAGCACAATACTGGTTCCATTTATAGCTTTAAAGGATCCAGCCACATCCCGACCAAGCCTGACGGAGAATGGAACCACTACTCCATCAAGGTGGTCGGTCAGCAATACACCATCCGCATCAACGGTGAACTCGTCAACGAGTTCGTAGGCGACCGCACCCTTGAGGGTTACATCGGCGTGCAAAATCACGACGATGAATCACCTGTCAGTTACCGCAACATTCGCGTCACGGAGTTGTAAATCTTGGACCGAGTCATCGTTGGACCAGCGCCAGCCATGGTGAAAACCAGGCTGTCGCTGATGATGTTTTTGCAATACGCGATTTGGGGGGCGTGGCTACCGTTGCTGTGGCCATTCCTCTCTAACGTGCGCGACCTAGAAGGTGATCAAATCGGTCAAATATTTGCTGTCGGCGCGATTGGAGCGATTGTGGCCCCGTTCATCGCTGGGCAAATTGCTGACCGTTATTTCAACACGGAAAAATTCCTTGGCATCAGCCATTTGCTTGGCGGTGTTTTGGTTTGGCAACTAGCCACCATTGAGTCCTTCAATGGTCTGCTGATGTTTTCACTGCTGTACTCGCTGATTTATTCGCCGACGCTTTCACTCACAAACTCACTCGCCTTCCACCACCTTCCTGACCGCGACGCCGACTTCGGCAAGGTTCGCGTCTGGGGCACGATTGGTTGGATTGCCGTCGGCATAGCGATTGGTCAATGGCTGTTGCACATGCATACGCCTACAGAAATCGTGGTCAATGATTTGGTTACGAATGCTGCCGAAATTGCAGAGGCCCAATACATCGGCATGGCCGACGCCTTCCGCCTGTCGGGAATACTCGGCGGCCTGATGGGTTTGTTCTGCTTCTTGCTACCAGCAACCCCACCTGCAGGCGGTGAGCAAAAGAATGCGACCTTTGAAGCGCTCGGCGAAATCAAGAAGCAGCCTCTGCTGACCTTGTTTCTGCTGGCAGTGCCAGTTTCGTGCATCCACCAGTTCTACTTTGTGCACACCGCGGGCTTCCTCGGCAAGTTCCAAGGTGCTGCTTCGGATTCCATTCAACGAATTTTTGGCGTCGGCGGCGGTGGTTTGATGACCATCGGTCAGATGGCGGAAATTCTGGTTCTAGCGGCGATTCCACTCGTCGCCAAACAGGTGTCACGAAAAACCCTGTTAGGCGTCGGTTTGGCGGCTTACGGATTGCGCATGGCGCTGTTTGCTTACGGCAATAATGCCCTTGCAGCTGAATCTGCCATGACTCTCACGAATGTCATGAATGATGGCGGAGGCTCCCTCAGCACGATTGCAGTGCTGGCTGGTGTGGCGCTGCATGGCCTGTGCTTCGGCTGCTTCATCTTCGTTGCTTTCATGGTGGTTGATGAAGAAACCACTGCCGACGTGCGCGCTAGCGCGCAGTCGTTGTTTAACCTGGTCATCATCGGCCTAGGCATCATTGTCGGCTCGATGATCGCTGGCTGGGTGGCTGACTGGGCAACGGTCCCTGTTGCAGACGGCAGCCTGACCGAAACCGGGACAGTCGCCACCGAACTGGATTACACTCGTTTGTTCAGCATCCCAATGTGGGCCAGCCTGGCTTGCTTGGTGGCGCTGATCGCCTTTTACCCTAACCGCCCTCCACGCTCCTTAACCACTGCGGAAAATGTCTGATTCTTCCAAGCAAAATTCATCCTCGCGTCAAGAGGCTACCCAACCGGATCGTGCCAGCCGTCGCCAGTTTTTGAAGACTAGCGGCATCATCGCCGCGGCTGCAACGCCGTCGGTAAGTGCGCGAACTTACAAACGCATACTTGGTGCAAATGATCGCATCGGCATGGGCGTGATTGGCACCGGCGGCATGGGCACCGGCCACGTCGACGCCTTTTGCCGGCTTAAAGGCGGTTCCAAAGTTGAGTACGACCTGATCGCCCTCGCCGACGTCTGCCAACCGCGCTTGGACAATGCGTTGAATGTCGCCCGGTCTAAGCAAGAAGGCGTGACCGTGGATGGTTACCGCAGTTACCACGAATTGCTGGGCCGCGACGACGTCGATTGTGTATTGATTGCCACGCCTGAGCACCAGCATCACGTGAATGCGATGGATGCGATTCATGCTGGCAAGGACGTATACCTTGAAAAACCGATGACCTTGCGCACCGAGCACGCAATGCAGTTGCGTGAGGTAGTCAAAGCGTCGGACCGAGTATTCTGCGTCGGCACCCAAAAGATGGCGCTGTCGAAGTTCCGCGACGCCAAGCGCTTGATTGCCGAAGGTGAAATTGGCAAGCCGATTTGGAGTCAAACCAGTTACTGCCGCAACTCGACTACTGGCGAATGGAACTACTATGGCCTGGATCCGAAATGGGATCCAGAAACCAACTTGGATTGGAAAGAATGGCTAGGTTGGATGGGCGATCGCGACTGGGATCCGAAGGTGTATGCACGCTGGCGTCGCTATAGAGATTTTTCGACTGGGATTGTTGGCGACTTGCTGGTGCACCAAATGACGCCGGTGATGTTTGCGCTGGATTCCTCTTGGCCGGTGCGGGTGACCGCGCATGGCGCGCACCACATTGACATGGATATGGAGAACCATGACCAGGTCAATATGACGGTGGAATTTGAAGACGGCCACACCATGATTGTTGCCGGTTCGACTTGCAATGAAATCGGCTTGGAAACCATGATCCGCGGCCACGAGGGCACGATTTACCTTGGCGGTACTAACTGCCGCGTGCAGCCTGAACGGATTTTCTCCGACGACCACGAGCCACTGGACATTCCGGCCAAACCGGTCGCCGATCAAGACATGTTGCGGATGGACTGGATGGAAGCGGTGAAAGAACGTCGCGAGCCGTTTAGTTCGGTTGAATTGGGCACCAAAGTTGTGGTTGCCGTCGATTTGGCCACGCGTTCCATGTGGGAGGGCAAAGCATTCAAATTCGACCCGAAGACCAAAAAAGCTTCGCCGGCATAACGCTGAGCTTGCAAGCCATGCGCACGCGTTTCGACGTGATTGTGCATGGCCACGCCGGGCTTTCGCCTCCAGCTCCTAAAGCCGCGCAGCAACAAACTGCGCGGCTTCGTGCTGCTGCAGAGACGGCATTGGCCGAGATCGCGGACGCCGAGCAGCGTTTTAATTTTTATGATCCCGAAAGCTGGCTGAGCCGAATCAATCGCGACGCAGCAAAGGGGCCAGTGCGGGTCCCGCCCGACGTTTTTGAGCTGCTGCAACTTTGTCAACGCGTACACAAGGACAGCGGTGGAGCCTTTGATCCGGCGGTAGCGTCAACGTCGGCGACCTTTGCTCAAGTAAGGCTGTCCCCCGCCAGCCGTCGAGTGTTGTTTCTCCACCCATCGGTGCAGTTGGACCTTGGTGGGATTGCCAAGGGGTGGGCGATTGACCTTGCGTTGGAGGCGTTAATGGAAGCTGGGGTGACGTCGGCGTTGGTGCATGGCGGCACCAGTTCGATCCGGGCGATTGGGCAACCGCCCGGGGAAACGGGCTGGAAAATCAACATCGGTGATCAGGCTTGCGTAAGTCTGCGCGATCAAGCAATGGGAATTTCTCATACTTTTAGCGGTGGCGGCTCCACCAAAGATGCCACCTGCCATATCATCAACCCCGCCGATGGCGACGTCCTCCGCCTGCCGCGACTTGCGGCCGCTGTTTGCTCTGGCGACGGGCATGACAAATCGCCCGCTGCCCTAACCGACGCCTGGTCCACCGCCCTCCTCCTTCGCCATTCCGAACCCTTCACTTGGAAGCACCTACAGTGACCTTAGATCGCCGTAATTTTCTCCGCCAAGCCACTGGTGGCCTTGCTGCGCTAGCGCTGATGCCGGAATTGGAAGCCATGCTTCCGCCGCCGCTGGCCGACACGGTCAAAATTGGCGTGATTGGCACCGGCCATCGCGGCAACCAAGCGCTGGACGAACTCGCCACCATGGAGGGCGCAAAAATCGTCGCCATCGCCGACGTCGATAAAGGCCGCCGCAAACGTGGCGCCAAGCGTGCTCCGGAAGCAACCGTTTATGAAAGCGGTGCTGAATTGTTGGCCGCTGC
>JACNIZ010000360.1 GCA_014382805.1 Planctomycetota bacterium | reverse complement strand
ATAGGCCTGAACAAGTTTTACGACCGCAGCCAAGCGCTGAAGGACGTAACGCTGGCATTTTTCAAAGGAGCCAAAATTGGCGTGATTGGCGCCAACGGCTCCGGCAAGTCGACACTTTTGCGGATCCTCGCCAACGAGGACCTGGAATTCGAAGGCCAGCGCATCCAGATGAAGGATTTGTCGCTGGGCTATGTTTCGCAGGAACCAGCGCTGAACCCGACCCAAACGGTCAAAGAAACGCTCGACGATTCGGTCGCCGGGGTGCACCGCATTTTGGACCGTTACAACGAAGTCTGCGTCCTCATGGGTGATGCCGACGGTGCCCAATTGGAAAAACTTTCCAATGAGTTTGAGCACCTGCAACATGAAATCGACACCCACAATATGTGGGAGGTGGATCGCTTGACCGAGGTTGCAGCCGGCGCATTGGATTTGCCGCCGATGGAGCGTAAGTGTGGAGTTCTTTCGGGTGGAGAAGCACGTCGGGTTGCGCTGTGTAAAACGCTGATTGAAAGTCCGGACATCTTGCTGTTGGACGAACCGACCAACCACTTGGACGCCAACACCACAGCTTGGTTGGAGCACCATTTGGCGAATTACGCTGGTTTGGTCATCGTCATTACCCACGACCGATATTTCTTGGACAACGTGGTGGATTGGATGTTGGAAGTCGAACGCGGCGTTTGCACTCCTTATAAAGGCCACTACTCAGATTACTTAGAAGCCAAGCAAAAGGAACTGGAGTCTAGTGAACGTAGCCAAGACAAGCGCAAAAAACGTTTGTCCCGCGAATTGGAATGGGTGCGCACCAACCCGTCGGCGCGTGGGCGTAAGAATAAGGCGCGCATGCAGCGCTACGACCAATTGGTCGAAGAGCAACAGTCGTTGAAGCCTGACAAAATTGACTTAGTGATTCCGACCGGCGAACGACTCGGCAACAAAGTGCTCAATCTGGTTGATGTCAGCAAGGCCTATGGCAATCAGGTCCTATTAGACAAGTTGAATTTGGAAATTTTGCCGGGCGCGATCGTCGGTGTGATTGGCCCGAACGGTGCTGGCAAGACCACTTTGATGAAGTTGATTTGCGAGCATGAAGAACCGGACAGCGGTTTAATTGATCGCGGCTCGACGGTAGAAATTTGTTTTGTTGATCAACGTCGTGCTGAGCTGTCAGATCATAAAACGGTGTTTGAGGAAATCAGCGGTGGATTGGAATTCCTGCCTTTCGGTGGCGGTGAGATTCAATCAAGAGCTTATGTATCGCGCTTTAACTTCAAAGGTGCGGATCAAGAAAAACTGGTCGGCAATTTGTCGGGTGGTCAACGCAACCGCGTGCAGCTTGCCAAAATGCTGCGCGTAGGCGGCAACGTGATCATCTTGGACGAACCGACCAACGACTTGGACCTGCCCACTACGCGAGTGCTGGAAGAAGCCATCGAACATTACGCCGGATGCATGTTTGTCGTCAGTCACGACCGTTATTTCCTCGACCGCATCTGCACCCACATCCTGGCCTTTGAGGGTGAGGGCAACGTCGAGTTTTACTACGGTAATTACACCGACTACACCACCTGGCTGGGTGAACGCCAAGCGGCTGGTGAAGTGGGATACGAGTCCAAGGCATCGAAATACCGCAAACTGACGATTTAAGCAATCAGGTTTTTGTGGCCAGCCGTCGATAAATGGGTGCTCAACCGGCAAACATCCGAAAAATGGACCACAATCTCGACGGAATCCTGCATATGGCCGCAGAAGGCCATACTGCTGCTCAGTACAACCTAGGCATTTGCTACCTCTTAGGCGAAGGCGTGAACAAGGACATGGTCAAGGCCATGCAGTGGTTCCGCAAAGCTGCAGATCAAGGCTTGCCTGAAGCGCAATACAACATAGCCTTGGGTTACCGGCGCGGCGAAGGCGTCGAACGGGATCATGCCGAAGCCTTGCATTGGTTGCAGGCCGCAGCCGACGCCGGCTATCCAGACGCCCTGGTCAATTTGGGTATTTTGCTGCAAGAAGGCGACAGTCTGATGGCCGACATGAAGGCCGCCAGGGATTGTTACCAACAAGCAGCCGAAGCAGGTCACCCGGTTGGGCAATACAACCTGGCATTGATGTTCTTGGAAGGCGCCGGTGCCACCCAGGACTTGAAAAAAGCCCTGATTTGGTTTTTAGCAGCCGCTCGGCAAGAGCACGCACCGTCGCAGGAAGCCGTCGCGATTGCCTATTTGAAAGGCGAAGGCACGACGGTGGATTTGGAAGAGGCCGGGGTTTGGATGGAACGCGCGGCGCTGCAAGGATTGGTGTCGGCACAGCACAACTTGGCGGTGCTTTATGCCACCGGCCAGGGCGTGGACCAAAATATGGAAGAGGCGGAGCGCTGGAAAGAGTTGTCAAAACGTCGCGACGCAGCCTAAACCCGGGCTGAAAATCGCTGCCAAGCCACGATTCTTAAAGCTCAGCCCCACAATGCTTGCACTGGCTGATTTTTTTCGGCAGGGCCGACAGGGGCTGACTGCACTGCGGGCAGCGCCACAAATAGCGCTGGGCAAGCAAAGCAATAAAGGCTACTGCCGCTGCCCAAATTTGCCCGGAATGCTCCCCTAGCAAAGCAACGGCAATCAGGGCAAGAAGCACAGCCGCGCTAGCAACTAGGGCAAGTTTGAAACGGTTTTGGATCAGCATCCCTTGAACACTGGCGCACGTTTTTCAGCGAAAGCGGCCAAAGCTTCAAGCCGATCTTGGGTCGGAATGATCTGCATATAACACTCAGTTTCGAAGCGTAGCGCGTCTGCTGCGGGTAGGTCCCAGCTGCCCTCCATCGCCCGCTTAGCGGCGCGCAATGCCAGAGGTCCGTTGCGCAATAAAGCGTCGATGTAGGCTTGGCCCAAGGCGTCGATTTCGGTGCCCTGGCAAACTTCATGGACTAGGCCGACCTGTAGGGCTTCGGCTGCTGAAAGCCGCTTAGCTAGCAGAATCAACTCCTTGGCTTTGGCCAACCCGAGCAAACGTGGCAGGCGTACACAACCACCGGCACCAGGAATAATGCCCAAACTGGTTTCAGTCAAACCCATCATGGCTTCACTGGCCAAGACGCGTAAATCACAGGCCAAAGCCATTTCGCAACCGCCACCAAAAGCGTGGCCGTTGAGAATTGCCAGCGAGGGTTGCGGTAATGCTGCGATGTCGTCCATTAAGCCGCGGATCAGGGCCAAAACTTCGGGCACCTGTTGTTCTGGCATAGTGCGCCGTTCCTTGAGATCGGCCCCAGCGCAGAAAGCTTTGCCACCGGCTCCAGTCAGAGTAACCAGCCAAACCGAAGCGTCGTCACGCAACTCCTGCAGTATTTCACGCAGTTGACGCATCATGGCCACAGAAAGCGCATTGCGTGATTCAGGGCGATTTAGGGTCAGAGCGGCGACGTGGCCACGACGCTCCAGCAATACAGGTTGAGCTTCAGTCATGTTTGCAGGCAAGGCAGTTAGTCGAAGAGCTTAGGCCAACTTTTGGCGCAGCAAGTCGGCAGCTTGATTCAAAGCAGCGCGGTCTACGCGGAGGTCGGCGTTGCAGCCGACTGCCCATTCTAAAAGCGAGCTTGAATCCAAATTACCGGCAGCCCCTGGAGCGAATGGGCAGCCGCCAGTTCCAGCGGCGGCGGCGTCGAAATGTTGCACACCGAGCTGCCACCCAATCTGGCAATTTTGCAACGCGCGGCCATGCGTATTGTGCATATGCATGCCTAGTTTCTTGATCTGGATTAGCTTGTGAGCGCTTTGCAATAGGGCACGTACCCGCTCCGGATGAGCTGCCCCTAGAGTATCCGCCGGCAGAATGACGTCGGCACCTTGGGCATCAAATTCGGCCATGAGTTCGAGCACTGGCTCAGGCGCGACTGCACCCTCAAAAGGACAAACAAAGGCCATAGAGACATAAGCCCGCACTTGCAGCCCAGCACTTTTCGCCTGCTGAATCAAAGCCGCGACCACTCTCTTGGCCGCCTGGCGCGACATACCGACGTTGGCCTGGCTATGGGACTCGGTGGCGGAAACCAATACCGTGATGCTGTCCAACCCAGACTGAAGCAGTCGATCGAGACCACGCTGGTTGGCCACCAAACCGGTGAAGCGCATGCCGTTCCCACGCGCTTGTTGGTACCAATCCTGTTGAGTCAATCGCTGGCAAAGTTCGGCCGCGTCGGCCAATTGCGGAACGCGGTCGCCGCGCACAAACGAGGTGACTTCAATCGAGCTGGGCCGAGCTGCAGCCAAGTGTTGCAAGAGAGCTAATTTGTCCTCTAACTGCAGAATTTTGGTCTCGTTTTGAAGACCGTCACGCGGGGCGACCTCATGCCAGAGCAGTGGCTTCATCGTCGCAACCTCTAGGCCGGGTTGGCTGGTTTCTCCAGTACCAGCATGCCAAAGGTAAACCGTGCATCGGGGAAACTCTTGTCAAGCAGGTAGCGCTCGCCGCCATCCACAAACAGGCTGGGCTCGACGCGATTGACCCCCTGGGTCTGGAGAATTTGCGCCATTTCTTCAACCACACCCAGTTCGCGCCACGGCGCCTCGGCTGGAGCATGGCTGCCAAACTCAAAGCTAATCGCCATCCCTCCACCTGGCATAAGTGACTTTGCTAGCTGCGTTAACACTCGTTTTTGACGCTCGAAGGTGATGTGTTCAAGCACACAATAACTAAAAATCCGATCGAATGCACCTACCCAATCTACCGGCAATTCCAAATCGGGTTCGCCCAAATCAAAGTGGGCCACTGAAAGGGGCCAGTTGCGTTTTTGGGCCAAATCGACGCTGTGCTGGTTGAGATTTTGATCGATATCCAGCACTTGCACCGGAATGCCTTGGGCGGCGATAAAAAACGGCGGCAAAGTTCCACCACCACCAAAATCGAGTACCCGGCCACCAGGATTTGGCGGCAATGCAGCTAAACCACGGGCGTATTCCCACATTTTCAGCCGTCGAATATAAAAACGTCGCCGCAGGATTCCATTCACCGCCACCGGCGTATTCTTGCACACAAACTCGCGCCACAAAAAGCTGCGCAGCGCTTGCTTTTGCTGGCGAACCGACGGTTCCCGCAGATCACCCCATTGCAGGGTTTTATTGGGCCTTTGCAGCATTTTCATTGTGCGGCCACCCCCGCTCCCGGTTAGGGATAAGCAGGGGTATGGCCTTTCATTCGGGTCACGCGCGCTTGCACCTCACTGATCCACTTTCGGGTCAACGGATCGACGCGCGTTTTTCCAAGGTACTGCAACAAAAACCGCAGTCGGTCGGCTTTACTGAAGCTGGCTGGGGCTGAGTAGTGCAGCGCCGCAATATCTTTGATCAACCATCGCCTATGCGGCGGAAATTTCTGCTCTACGCGCTGCAAATCGACCATGTAAGGCCGCCCCCAGCGCGGGTCGTCTTTGACGATCAGATGCTGCAGATACAGATCTTTGTGGTAAAAACCGGCACTATGCAGACGTCGGACTAGGCCGGAAAGGTCGCGAATGACCGACTGCACTAGCTTTTGGTCGCGTCGCCCGATTTGGCCCGGTAGGCCGTGGACCAATACTTTATCCAGCGACGGCCCGGGCACCTCTCGGGTTATTAAAAACGAATCAGCCGGAATAGAAAAATTGGCGGGAGTCTCACCCATGGCGACGGGGTCCGGCACGTCAAACCCGGATCGACGCATGATCAGATGGTTATCCCACTCCAGACGCGCTGGGCTGGAATTGGTATTGCGAATCGGCCAAAACCGCTTCATCATCGACAAACCACGATGGCGCTTCAGAAAAAATACACTGCGCGGGCCTTCGATGCGGTGAGTGGTTCGGATTCCGGCCTCGCGGACCAGGACGCCGCCGCTGTAATCCATGGCCTGGCGAACCGTGTCCAGGCCTAGCTCCGCCAATTCCTCACATTCGTCTTCCGCAGCCAGCACGCGGCCTTCGTCCAGAGCGACCAACGGGCGGCGCTTGGCTTGGTACAGGCGGGCGGTCCTGGGCATCTCCATACCTCTGATATTCCCTAAACCGGGTTCCCGCTGCAAGACTTTCCTAGGTTTACTCTCCCCATCAAGTGATTCCTTGATTACGATTTCCAGATTCGCTCCCCCCTCCCCCCTTTAGGAATGGGGAGTTCACCCACCACGAAAATGACTACCGCTCATTCGAGTGCAGAATCGAATCCGTTTGTGCAAATGAAGCACAGGCTGGATAAGGCTGCTGGCCTACTGGACCTGGACCCAGGTCTGTACGCCATTTTGTCTGAACCAGCCCAAGAGCTGACGACTGCGCTACCGGTGCAGATGGACAATGGCACCACTCGCGTTTTCACAGGTTATCGGGTGCAGCATTCAGTTGCGCGTGGCCCGGCCAAGGGCGGCATCCGCTACGCACCCGACGTCCACCTGGACGAAGTGCGCGCCTTGGCGGCATGGATGACCTGGAAATGCGCGGTGGTAAACGTGCCATTTGGCGGCGGCAAGGGTGGCGTCATCTGTGACCCAAGGCGCATGTCGCAAGGTGAATTGGAACGCCTGACGCGGCGCTATGCCTCCAGCTTGCTCGACATCATTGGCCCCGAGCGCGACGTTCCAGCGCCGGACATGAACACCAATGAGCAAATTATGGCCTGGTTCATGGATACCTATTCCATGCATGCACGCTCGACCCAAACCGCGATCGTTACCGGTAAACCGATTGGCCTAGGCGGCTCTAAAGGACGACGCGAAGCTACAGGTTTGGGTGTTGCTTTTTCGGCGCGTGAGGCGTTGAAACACATCGGCTTAGCGGACAAAGGCTGTTCCGTAGTAGTGCAAGGCTGCGGTAACGTCGGCGGCTTGGGCGCTCAATTCATGCAGGAAATGGGCCATAAGGTAATTGCCATTTCTGACATCTACGGCGCGGTGCACAATCAAAATGGCTTGGATATCCTGGGGGTTCTGAAGTACATCGGCGAAAAAGGTTCGCTGCAGGGATACACCGAAGCCGATCACATTGCCGGCAAAGATTTGTTGGAGTTGGAATGCGATGTGCTCATCCCAGCTGCTACCGAGAACCAATTGACGTCGGCCAATGCGGATCGCATTAAAACCAAGGTGATTGTCGAGGGCGCCAACGGCCCCACTACTGCCGACGCGGATGCCATCTTTGAATCCAAGGGCATTTACGTGGTCCCTGACATTTTGGCCAACGCCGGAGGGGTCACGGTTTCCTACTTCGAATGGGTCCAGGACCGCATGGGCTACTTCTGGGAGCAAAAAGACGTATTCGACCGGATGGAACGGATCATGGTGGAAGCCTTTGATTCGGTGGCCACCACAGCCGAAAAGTACAAAACCAGCCCACGAATTGGCGCCTATTGCCTGGGCGTGGATCGCGTTGCTTACTGCCTGAAGATGCGTGGAATCTATGCCTAATCCCGACGAAAACATGTTACCGGAAGAGCCCCAAGATCCGTCCATCGATTTGGATCAGGAGAATCCGTTCGCTTCCATGATGGAGCGTTACGACGATGCCGCAGCCGTGCTCGGCTTGTCACCGGACGCTTACTCTTTGCTGCGCACGCCGGATCGAGAAATCAAGTTTGCGCTACCCATACGCTACCCCGACGGTGAAATTCGGGTGCACAGCGGCTACCGCATTCGCCACAACCTTTCGTTAGGGCCGTGCTTGGGCGGGTTGCGCTTGGACCCTACTTTGAAGCGCGAAGAAATTTCCGCTTTGGCAGGTTGGACGACTTGGAAATGCGCTGCGATGAACATTCCCTTTGGTGGTTCCGCCGGCGGCATTGACTTTGACCGACGCACCAACACAGCCGAGACCACCGAAGCCGTGGTGCGCCGATACACTGCGTCGTTGTTTGACATCCTTGGACCGGAGCGGGACATCCTGACTCCCGACCGCGGTTGTGATGAGCAAATTATGGCCTGGTGTTTGGACACCTATTCCATGCACAAACGCCACACCGAAAACGCGGTGGTAGTTGGTAAACCGTTGGGGCTCGGCGGAAGTCACGGCCGTGAAATTGCACTGGGTCACGGCGCCATCGTACTGATGGAACGCCAGCGCGCGCACTACACCCAATCTGGCCCTGCCGAAATAGTGGTGCAAGGTGTTGGCAATGCTGGAGCCCAAGTCATGCGCGCAGCGGTAAGCCGCGGCCACAAGATCATTGCTGCCGGCGATCTCAATGCAGCGTTGGTCAACCGCAATGGCATTGACGTAGAGGCCTTGTTGGCTTACCGCAAACAAAATGGTTCTTTGCTAGGCTTCGACGGTGGCGAGCAACTGCCAAACAAGGAATTGCTGACCCTGGATTGCGACGTGCTGATTCCAGCGGCATGTTCCAAACAAATCCTCAGCAAAAATGCCCACCAAATTCGGGCAAAACTGATCGTAGAGGCTGCCAATGGCCCAACTTCCAAATTGGCCGATAACATCCTGCTAGAGCGCGGCATTCCTGTAGTACCCGACCTGCTCGGCAATGCGGGAGGGGTTTTGGTTGCCTACTTTGAATGGGTGCAAAATCGAACCGGATACCAGTGGCCACGCGAACAAGTGTTAGAACGGTTGGATCGCATGTTGCTCAATGCTTTTGACCGCTCGACCGCAACAGCGCGCAAGTACAACATCGGCTTGCGCCTTGCCACTTGCGTTTTGGGCGTAGAACGAGTTTCCTACTTCGACAAGATTCGCGGCATTTATTCCTAACTGTCTAGATAAATCCACGATCGAAATCGTAGCCCAAAAAAAGAAGTCCTGGACGGCACATGCAGTCCAGGACTTTTGCTATTCAAACCGCCTATTTGGCGAATTCAGTCCAATACGCTGCACGCGTTGCAACTTTGGTATCAGGGTACTTTTCGACCAGCTTTTCAAACTTCTTCTTGTAGCTGCCTTTGTAATCAGAGAAGAATTTTTGCTCCAATTTGTTCAGCGCTTTTGCAGCTTCCAGCTCAGGCTTGAAGTCTGCGGAAGTAAGTTTTGCGGCTAAATCTTTCATGCCCTCTTGGATGCCAACCAAGCCTTTACTGCGCTTGGAAAGACTCTTGAAATGATCTTCAGCTGCCAATGGATAGCCGTTCTCCATCATCCACTGCACTCGCTTCAATTCACCCTCAACGCGGGCCATGAGTTGTACTTGCGCACCCTCGGCAGCCGTCTTCATCGAAGCTGGATCTGGACCATTTGGCTTTTCGACCAATTTCGCCAGCACCGCATTAGCTTTATCATAGTCACCCTTACGAATGTCCACCATCGCCTTAGCAACGGCCTTAGGCATGTCGTCTGGTGCTTCATTGGAAGCCTTCAGCATTTCGTCGATGGATTCCACGATTTGCTTATGCATCGCGTTGCTGGAGCCTTTCAGCACCACGTTACCATCAGCGTCGAGCAGGGCGAAGCTTGGCAACCCGCGAGCACCAGTATCAAAGGGGCGCTCCTTGGTCCACATGGCACGGCCACCTAACCACTTGAGTTGCAACTGCTTTTCAGCAATCGCTTCGTCTGAGCTGTTTTGGCTTTCCACGAACAGAACTTGGATTTTATCTCCAAGTTCATTTTGCATACGAACGGCCGTCGGCACGGACGACCCAATACAACCACCTCAGCGCGTGCCCCAGAAATCAATCAATAAGGGTTTGCCGCGGAAATCTTCGAGGCTGGTTGCTCCCATGCCGTTGAACAACGGCGCGCGGAAGCTGTAAGAAGGTTGATCGCCGACGGCAACTTGTGCCTGCAGTGTCGGCGCAACAGCTAGCACGGTTCCGGCCAGCGTCAGAGTGAGTAGGCGTTTCATGACAGGAAATACCATACCACGCTGGACCGGAAATCACATCACGCCGATGGCTAAGCTTAAGCGGTCGGCCCTTCTCCCCAGTGCAATTTGCTACGCAATCGCGAGAAAAAGCGCTGATTTTCATCCACAACTAGCTGGAACTTGCGCAACGAGGGTCCGACCCGCACCGTATCGCCGGCATGCAAGCCAAATTCAACGTGGCCGTCCGCATGAAAGAGCGCAGGCTGATGCACACGTAACGTCGCAACCCTATGCCCTGGAAGCACTAAGGGGCGCATACCAAGCATGTATGGAGCGATTGGAGTGACCACCCACGCGTCTAGGCCAGGGCTCAAAATCGGGCCGCCGGCAGCAAGATTGTAGGCCGTGCTTCCAGTAGGCGTGCTCAAAATGACACCATCCCCGCGATAGGTGCAAACTGGGCGTCGGTCAACCAAAAGGTCGCATTCCACTAGGGAGCTGCCCATAGCACGTGAGACCACCGCCTCGTTCAGCAAATGGGTATCGAGCACGGTGGCGCGGTCGCGAATGACTTTGGTATGCATCAATTCGCGATGCTCGCAATGAGCCTCGCCATCGAGCACCA
>JACNIZ010000139.1 GCA_014382805.1 Planctomycetota bacterium | reverse complement strand
CCAGTTGGATTGGCGAAGGGAGTAACTCGGCACGTCGGCGAGGGTAAACCCAAACCGGAAATTTGAGAAGTGGGCGTCAACTGGAATCTGCGGCCTCAAGTTGTCTCTATTTAGGAAGATAGGATTGTGGAAAACCTTTGGAAGTCACTTTTCATTTAAAACGATCGTTTTAACTTGTCGGCGGTAGGGGCAAAATCCCGCATATTTATTAGTCCTTTTCAGCCTAGCAGAAAAGTTTCTCCTTGAAATTGGAAAGTGTCTACATTTGATACACATGCCATCGGCAACAGCATTTTTGACCAAAAAAATCCGAACAAATTTTCAAAATTATTTTCGAAAATCAGCGGATGGCCCCATATTCCTCTTCTAATTCTGCCAATATCTGCACATAAGAGCGGTAACGGGTTTCAAAAATTAGACCCTGCTCGATCGCTGCCGGAATGTAGCAGCCAGGTTCACCACGGTGATAACAAGAGTGGAATTGGCATCCTCCGGCCACCGCGCTCAAATCCGGGAAATGCAGCCTAAGCTCCTTTGGTGGGATGCCATACGGCTTAAACGACCGTACCCCAGGAGTGTCAATGACCGCGCCACCAGCCTGTAAGGGATAACGTCGGGCGTAGGTGGTTGTGTGGCGGCCAGAATTCAACGACGCCGAAACTTCGCGGGTGAGAATGCCTAAGCCGTCCTCAATCAGGTTCAACAGCGACGACTTACCAACGCCGGAAAGCCCGTAAAACACCGATAGTTTGCCATTGAGCAGGTCTCGCAGTTCGTCCACCCCCTCGCAAGTAGCCGCCGACGTCAATAGTAGTGGCTGGTTGATTTGCCGATAGGTTGTGGCGATCTCTTCGATCTTATTGCGTTTGGCTTGATCGACCTTGTTCAGCACCAGGAAGGCCGGAATGTCGGCAAAGCTGGTGGCCACCAAAATGCGGTCAGTCATCAGCGAAGAAAACGGCGGTGTGCCGAAACAGGCGACTAATACCACCTGATCCACGTTTGCAGCCAACGGTTGGCGGCGAGTGTCTCCGCCAGCCGATCGGCGTGAAAAAAGATTGCGGCGCGGATGTACCGCTTCGATTGAGAAGCCCAAGTTAGTCTCTTCCAAGTCGACGCGATCGCCTACCGCAACCGGGCTTTTGTCGTTGCTGCGTTCGCCGAAAAGCTTGCCGCGCATCAAGGCCGGCTGCACTTTTTCTTGGCCGTCGGGCAGCACTTCACACTGGCGGGAATCCACCCGCACAATAGTCCCGGTCAGGGGTGGCACATGATCCATGGAATGGCTTCTAAAATGGTCCGATGATCGACGAAACGGAGATCCAATCGGAACAGAACGCCAAGCTTAAACGGTTGCGCGCAATTCGTGCCGGAAAGGAGCGAGATTTCGTCCTACTTGAGGGCGCCAGAGTCGTGGCAGACGCAATTCAAGCAGGAATTAAGCTTAGTTGGGTGCTTTACGATGCGGAAATGGAGGCTGAGGAGCAAAGCTGTGTTTCCCGCGAGGCGCTCAAGCTAGCGCAGGAGAAGGAAATCCAATGTTTGCCATGCACTCCCAAATTGCTGGCCCTTGGCGGGGACCTGAAGACCGCTTCGCGTATTTTGGGGTGCGCCGAACGTCCGCAAATGGCGGCTGAGGATCTGCTGCAGCAAGCTAAGGCAGCCAATGGATTGGTTGTAGTTTCAGCTGGTATCCAAGATCCTGGCAACGCTGGAGCCCTGATTCGCTGTGCCGCTGGATTGGGGGCGTTTGGGGTGCTGTTTCTCAAGGGCGGAGTTTCACCGTGGCATCCGCGTGCGCTGCGTGGGGCCAGCGGGACCACTTTCCGTTTGCCGGTTGCCGAAAGCGTAGTAGCCGCAGATTTGAAGGCACTCTGTCAAGAAGCTGGCTTAGCCCTTTGGGCGACGTCGACCGAGGGTGAGGCTTTGCATCAAGTGCGACGAGACCAGGCAGTGGCCTTAGTTTTAGGCGAGGAAGGCGGTGGATTGCCAGCGGAGTTGGATGGTTGTTTCGACAAAATGGTTGGCATCCCGCTGCAGCGTGACGTGGAGAGTTTGAACGTTGCCACCGCCGCCGCTTTGTTGATCCACGCGTTAAGCTAAGTTTCGATGAAGGAAGGCTTGTTCGACGATCAGCGCCCGACTCGGTCCAAGCGCGAGATGGCTGCCGATAACGCGCCGTTGGCCGAACGCATGCGGCCTTTGGCCCTTGATGAAATTGTCGGGCAGCAGCACTTGGTCGGACCGGGTGGGCCGATCCGTCGTTTGCTGGAACAAGAGGACATCACCTCGATGATTTTTTGGGGGCCGCCCGGCACCGGCAAAACCACGCTCGCCAACTTGCTGGCCTATAGCGCCGATCTGGAATTCTTGACGTACTCCGCGGTTTTGTCCGGAATCAAGGAAGTGCGCACGGCGATGGAAGAGGCGAGCCGGGTGCGCAAGTCCAGCGGTAGACCGACCCTGTTGTTTGTGGATGAGATCCATCGCTTCAACAAAGCCCAGCAAGACGCGTTTTTGCCGTTCGTGGAACGCGGCGACATCGTTTTGATTGGCGCGACAACTGAAAACCCATCTTTTGAAGTCATTGGCCCGCTGCTTTCGCGGTTGACGGTGCATATTTTGCAGCCCTTGCAGGAAGCTGAGTTAGTGGATCTTTTGCAACGTGCCATTTTAGATCCAAAGCGAGGATTGGGCGCGCGCAAGGTTACGGTGACCAGGGAGCAATTAACTGGCATAGCCAACTTTGCCAGTGGCGATGCACGGCGCGCTTTGGTGGCTTTGGAAGGGGCAGTACGTCAATGTGATGTCGGCGAAACCCTGCCCGATTCGGCTATTCATGCCGTTTTTGAAGGGCGTGCCCTGCTTTATGACAAGCATGGCGAAAACCACTTTGACTTGATTAGCGCGCTGCACAAGTCGATTCGTTCTTCCGACCCTGACGCTGCTTTGTACTGGTTCGCGCGCATGCTCAAAAGCGGCGAAGACCCAGGATATTTAGCACGACGTTTGATTCGAATGGCTACCGAAGACATCGGATTGGCCGACCCTAACGCGTTGCGCCTGGCGATGGCCGCGCAGCAGAGCTATCAGTTTTTGGGCAGCCCAGAAGGCGATTTGTCTTTGGCCCAGCTAGTGGTTTATTTGGCGGTGGCGCCAAAATCCAACGCGGTTTATGCCGCATTTAAAAAAGTGAATTCTCTTATCGACAAAGGCTACGCCTGCGAAGTGCCGTTGCGGTTGCGTAATGCGCCCACGGCCATGATGAAAGAAAAAGGTTGGGCTGAAAATCAAAAGTACGCACATTCTGAAACAGACTCCATCACCACGATGGAATGTTTGCCAGATGCATTGGCTGGCAAGGTGTTTTATGAACCTACCAACTTTGGCGTAGAGGCGCGCATCGCGGAGCGGCTGAAATACATCCGCGCTGAAATTCATCGCCGCCGTCAACAAGAAGACGCCACCCCGCCGCCGGCTTCCAACCCAAAAGACGCCTAGCTATTCCAAATTAGCCAAGGTCGTTTTCAGCGATTGGCTCTGCCCTGCGGCTAGCCATTCGCGCCATTCTGCTTCAAATTCCTTGATTGGCTGACCGAGAGCTTTATCCATAATCGGCACCCAATCCATCATTTGCTGCGGAGTTTGGCCATTTAATATTTCTTGCGCTGCGGCATTAAATTTCAAGGGGAATTGCATACCGTCTTTGCGCAAAAGAATGAATTCTACCAAGCTAGTTGAAAGCGCTATTTCATTCGGACTTAACTCCTCGATGGGGACGAAGCTGATACGATCAAAATTGGAGAGCTGTCGGTTTTTCATCATCTCGATCACAGGCTTATCCACCTCATTTATTAAAGCTAACGGTCGTTTCAGGCCAAGCTCGGGATCAGCCTTCCATTCAGTATTTTCAACCAATTCTATAGGGACGCTGCCTGCCATCAAAGCTGCATAATTGGCCAAGCCCGCTGCAAACCAATTGGGCGGCAGTCCCGCCGACCAATCTTCCGCCAAAACCGAAGTCGCAACAGGAAATAGCCATTCTTTTTCCTTATCCAAGCGGTCTACGCCGAAGCCAAAAAAACAGCCATTTTTCCATTGCAGTTCATAGTTTAAGTCACCAAAGGTGACCAGCTTCTGCTCTTGCAAGTTCTTCAACGCCAGTTCATAAACTTTTTCCGAAGAGCCTGCGCATAGGTGAAATAATTCGCGTCCAGTTTTTTCATAATCATTACCTTTCAGGAAATTTACGAATTGCAGCACTCTCACTAACGATTGCAAGCGCTCCTTCAGCAAACTTGGTTTTTGTAAGCCGCATACGTGCACTCCTAAAACTTCAAATCCCTTCGCTTCCTGGCCAACCGAACGGCGTGCCCAATTGGGAGCCATGACTTCTTTAATTTCCAATTTATAGCGGGCAATTTTGAGGCAAGCGGCATTCCAGGTCTGCCAAGTTCCAAGCATGCCTGCGCTGTTTTCCGTGCGCCAAACGCCGTCGCTACCTTTGATGTGCCCTAAGCTTTGGTGAACCACTACGCATGAATGATCCAAAGCGAGTGCGGCCTTGGAAAGCGCCTCACCGGCTTCAGGATTTGCAGCCGCAGCATCGGCCAACTTCATGGCGATTTGTTCGCAGCTGGCCATATGCTTAGCTAATCGTTTCGTTTTTGGATTGTCTTTACTTTTGAATAAAGACTTTTGCGTTTTGGCTCTAAGGTCGGCCATTTCTTTGCTGCTAGGTGCGAGTGTTTCAAATACTTGCAGCGACTCCTGGCACGCTTCCAACAATCCGTCTTTGGCCAGATCCTCCGCCAATTTTTTCAACAGCCGGCGTTGCGACTTGGCAATTTTTTCCAAATCTTGAATGGCTATGGCCTCATCTGAGCAGGCAAGTGCAGCCGGCGCAACCTGGGCGAAAGCTAAACTGAACAGAACAAAAGCAAGCACCTTGCGGAAGGCGCGGGGAAGGTAGGTAAAAGTTTCGTTAAGCATTGAACCCATCCAAGAAATGAAGTTACTAAACCAGACTTTGTATTTGGCGCAGACGCTGCAAGCTTTCCACCGATCCTGACAAGAAACCGAAGCCGTGCTCAACGCCGGCGCTGCGCATCGAAAAGCCACAATCGGACAACCCTTTTTGAACCGGCGACAAATGCTCCTCCAGCAAGCCAAACAGCGCAAAATGGCCGTCGGGTTGCAGTTGGGTAAGCATGGGCAGGATCTGTTCGACGCTAGGGACGTGGCCGCCGCAGCCGTAAAAGGCGCGGTTAAAGCTGGGCGTCGCGGCGTTTAACACAGCCGGGGATTCATCTGCGATTTCCACCCGGCCAAATCGAATTTGGCGGGCGGCTCGGGCAATCAATTCAGCGCCACTGCCGACGACCACCAGGTGCAAACTTTCGAGTTCTGCGGTCGGCAACGGCACCATGGGCACCAATAAGCGCAATCCAACCAAGGAGCCGTCGGCGTGCCAGGCTGGGATTTTGTCGGCCAGCGGTTTCAAGTCGATGACTGCACAATCCTCCATGTGCGGCAACGGCGGGGCGTCGGCTGGCTGATCTTCGGTCAGCAGCAGCAGGTGACCAATGTACTTGCCGTGCAGGGAAGGGGCCGCGTCCATGACGCTAAGCATAGCCAAGGTTAGGCGGGTTCGCTCAAATGCGAGCGCCGAGCCTTGGAAAAATCTTCCTGCAAGCCGCGTCGTTCAATTTCAGCGCCTAGCTTCATGTGGCTGAAAATTTTCTGGAAGCAATGGTCGCTGTCGGCAACCAGCAAATTGGGATCCTGCCATTCTTCTAAACCGCCCGGCAGCTCCTTCAAAAAATCAGCATGCCGTTTTTCCAATGCACGGCGATCCAAAATCAGCACAGCGCCACGGTCGCGCTCGTTTCTCAACAGCCGCCCACAGCCCTGGCGGAACATCGCTAGCGCTTTGGGCAGATAAATTCGATTGCGGTGCGGCCCCGAGCCCATCCGCGCCTTTTGAGCGTAGGAATAATCGTCCAATGCGCCATAGGGCAGTTTGGTCATTACGATGTATTGGCAGGTCTCGCCCGGGAAGTCGACACCGTACCAAAAGGTGTCGAGGCCAAGTAAAACGCTGTCCTTTTCGTTGCGGAAGCGGGCCATGATTTCTTCCTTGCCCAGTCCTGGCATGCCTTGCCAATAAAGCGGGATGCCGCGCGCGCGGAATGGCCCGGCCAAGCGTTCGCCCATGCGCTGTAACACGAGGCGATTGGTGAACAAGCTTAAAACCCGACCGCAAGTACGCTCGGCCAAATACACCAAACAATCCTCGATGTATTCCATCCAAGCCTCAGCCGCTGGCCCGCGCCATCCATAAGGTGGGGCGTCTTCGGGCACAGCGATCAGCGCAGCTTTGGGATCAAAGGTCGGCGGTCCGACGAATTCCGCAACCGGCCGTCCCGGCGAATCCAACTTATCCTCCTCCAAAATATCTAAACCCAAATAGCCCTTCATCGCTTTGAAGCCGCCGCGTAAACGGGCCGTCGCGCTAAGGAAAGCGGCGTTGCGCAACGACGGAAAGTAAACCTCGCCCAGCCATTGTTGCGGCAGGATCCATTTCAAAACCAACATCGGTCGACGGCGGCCTTCGAAGACGGCGTTGTAATGGAATTGATCGGAGAAGTCGCCTTGCTGAGAATCGCCGCCCAGCCACAATTCCAAGCCCTCGCGCCAATGTCCCAGCAAGTCCAACGGCCGCCGCAATGCCCAGCGCAAACGAAGTGCGTCGCGTAGCGGCACGTCGCCCAATTCTTCAATGGAATAGCGCAGCGCACTATCCAATTGATCGACCGCACGGCGCAGCGCATTTAGAGCGGTGGCCAAGCCGTCGCCGCGACCGGTTTCTAAGTACTCGTGGAGCAAAAAGGCGCGTTCTTCCGGTGTGCGATTAGCGCCTTCTTCCTTGCGGAATTCGTTGAATACGCGCAATTCACGGGTACATTCATGTGCCGCGACGTCGAGCTTTTGGCTGCCTTCGACAGCGAGCTTGGCTTGTTCGATTAATGCGTCGCTTTTATCGCCGTCGGCTAGCCGTTGTAGCAGCCGATGCAAACGTTCCAGGGGCGAGCGATCGCGACCACGGCCAGTGAGCAAATTGGCCACCAAATCGGTGACCTTATCCAGCTCAATGTCGTAGCTGCGCACCGACAAAGTGACTTCATGCAAGTGATCGCACTCGTCAAAAATAAGGTGTGAAAAGTAGTCCGGTCGAGAAAGTACGAAAGCGTGGTTGGTCACTACTAAATGAGCACGATCAGCGCGCAATCCGCGCACGCCAGCGGCACATCGCAACGCCGCTTTGCCATGGCAACAAGTCGGAATTGCCCGCACCTGCGAGGTCATCGCTGCAGCGCTCCGAATGATGCGCGCCGGATTGCCAAATGGAACTCCTGGTTGAAGCGAAAAACCATCGAGGTCTGCCGATGGATCTTCGCAATAAAATAACGCCAAGCGCATCCACGTCGCCCTGGCGACGGCACTCGAAGCTCCCGGTTCCGGCGCGGCATCGACTATCGCGCGTCCGCAGATGTAATTCGCCCGCCCCTTCATCATGGCTACGCGCGGCATGCGCTCGGGGGGCTGACCGGCGCTGCGCAGTAGCTCCAGCGCGCGCGGCACTTCGCGGAAAAATGCCTGCTCTTGCAGGGCTCGCGTATAGGTCGACAAACCGGCGCGTATGTCGTTGCGGGCCGCCCACAGCAACATCGGCGCGAGGTAGGCCAGAGTTTTGCCGGTACCGGTGGGGGCATCGGCCAATAAAAAATCACTGCCGGCCAAAGTCTGCTCGACGGCATGCGCCAATGCGCGCTGACCGGGGCGCTCGTCGTTCGCCTTTTTGCCCTTTGCAAAGTGCTTAGGCAACAAGTCAAAAAAGGCTTCCAAAATTGGCTCATCATCCGGATGTAAGCCGACTTCTTGATCACGCCGGCTTTCCAGCGTGTCATAAGGTTGAAAGTCCAACTGATATTGCAGCAGGAACTCGGGTTGGATGTCGGCGAGCACACGTTCGGCGTCTAATGGCGCCATGTCGCAGTCTTCGCTGAACGAACCGTCCGCCGGTAAGTTGCGGTACAAATCCTCTTCACCGGCTGCATAGCGACTCGGTCTATCCAATAAACGTCGGCCTAGTTCTAACCACTCAATGGCGCGTGAATCACTGCCTTCGCAGGTATTTTGCAACCCCTCAAAGGCGCGCGAGAATAAAGCGCGCACGTTTTCTTCGCGGTCGAAATGAGCCCGCACCAATGCTTCGGTCAAGGCGCGAGTTTGGGCAGCTCGCCAAGGTATGGGAGCAATTTTTCCGGTGTAACGGCTGTGCAAAGCCGCAGCGTTTTTTTCACCGCGTTGCGGGTGCACAAAGCTGGCCAAATTGCACAAATCCAATGCCACTGGTTCCACCGCTGTTGGACAATGCTGACGGAATCGGCGCAGGAATTCGTCCTGATTTTCGGCCAAAATGACCGGTCGCGCTTCGAGCTGCAGCAGCAAATCGGGCAAAACGTCGGCACAAAGAGGTAATCCGTCGAGTTTTTCGCCCTTCAGGCCAAGATCGCTCAGTTTTTTGGACAACGGTGAGCCTGGTGCTAGGTCGCGAAACGGCATTAGCCAGGTTGGTGGCAGGATTGCGGTCGGTCCTTCATCGTCAGGAAAAGCCCACGCCTCGATGAAATACACCCCATCACGCACTGGATCGGGGCCAGTGGTATCACAAATTAGGAAGACGGGGTCAGTGGATGCCAGCACAGCAAGAATTGGTAACAGATCAAACCGAGCGGGAACAGGAAAATTAGCCTCCGCCTCGCTCAATTATGGGTTATTCAGAGTGCACCGGTCGGATCGGCGGCTTGCCTCGCAGGGTAGGCGCCGCGATAATGCACGGTCTGGCCACTCCGCCTTCTCCCCAGAAAGCTGTCAAAATGCTTGAAATCACCGTCATCCCTGTTGAGGGTTACCAACGAGTTTGCCGTGGAATCGACCCAGAATCGGGTCTGCACGCCATCATTGCTGTACACAACACCGTTTTGGGCCCAGCCCTGGGCGGCATGCGGATGTGGCCATATGCTTCTGAAGAAGAAGCTCTTACCGACGTTAAGCGTTTGTCGCGCGGGATGACTTACAAGGCCTCTTGCGCTGGCCTGAATCTGGGTGGAGGCAAGTCCGTCATTATTGGCGACCCGAAAAATAAGTCCAAGGAGATGTTCGAAGCAATGGGCATGTTCGTGGAAAGTTTCCAGGGTTCCTACATCACCGCTGAGGACGTCAATACCAAGGTGGAGGACATGGCGATCGTAAACACGGTGACGGAATACGTCGTCGGCTTGGCAGGTAAGTCCGACAACCCATCGCCGAAAACGGCTTGGGGTTGTTATTTAGGTCTGAAAGCTGCTGCTGAAGAAAAGTTCGGCTCACCCGACCTGAAGGGTTTGACTGTGGCCTTGGAAGGTGCTGGTTCTGTGGGTCGGGTTTATGCGGATTTGATCGCCAAAGAGGGCGGCAAGATCATCGCAGCCGATATCAAAGAGAAAGCAGCCAACCGCGTCGCCGAATCTACCGGTGGCAGCGTAGTTTCACCCGACGAAATCCGCTCTATTGATTGTGATGTTTACGCCCCTTGCGCGCTGGGTGGTTCGGTCAACGATGAAACCATCGCCAACCTGAAGGCCCGCGTGATTTGTGGGGCAGCGAACAACCAATTACTGCGCCCTGAGCACGGAGAAAAATTGCGCGAGCGCGGCGTGTTGTACGCTCCTGATTACGTCGTCAATGCCGGTGGCTTGATCAATGTTTACCATGAGTTGGTACCGGGTGGTTACAAGGAAGAGGCGGCAATGGCGCAGATGGACAAGATTCGTCAGAACCTGCTGCAGATTTTCCAACTTGCCCGCGAGGAAGGCATCTGCACCGCTGTTGCGGCCGACCGTTTTGGTGAGGCGCGCGTGTTAACTGCCATGGAGCAGGCCAAAGCTTAATCCACTTGGATTGCGCTCAAAACGACTTGCGGCAAAGGCTTGCTGCAAGTCGTTTTTTAAATCCGGTCCGTGTTCGGCGCCGACGGAAATTCGGATCAAGTCTTCGGGTAAGGCAAGCGCGGCACGTTCGGCGCTGGGTATCGCTGCGTGTGACATGCGGCACGGCAGACTCACCGTGGATTCGAGGCTGCCGAAGCTCACCGCGATGGAAAAACATTGCAGGTGTCGAATCCAGGCGGCACTGGTTTGCACGCAGCCAGTTTCAAAGCTTAGCACTGTGCCTGGGCCGTTGGATTGGCTGCTATGAATGCGCGCTTGTTCACCTTACAGAGCAACTGGAAAGCGAAAATTTTTCAATAGAGTCTGGGTCTGAAGGTAATCAGAGAGCAATAGCGCGTTTTGCTCTT
>JACNIZ010000355.1 GCA_014382805.1 Planctomycetota bacterium | reverse complement strand
TCAACGACTCAAAGCTGCCGAGGCTGCAAACGTCGTCGCGGGTGATGCGTTTTTGATCCAGGGGCAGTCCAACGCGGTCGCCTGGGATTCCTACGGCCAAGGTTTTGCCAACCAACATCAAAGCAATTGGATTCGTTCCTTCGGCACCAAAAGTTTGGACGCGCTCGAGGCGGTGACAAATGTGACCTGGTACATGGCCGACGGCGAATCGACGGTCGATGAAGGAGCGATCGGTCAATGGGGAATTCGCATGGGCCATCAACTGGTCAGCACCACTGGGATTCCGGTCGCAATTTTGAACGGCGCGGTTGGCGCGACGCCGATTGCTTTCCACGTCCGCCATGACAGCGATCCGTATGACCCCTCAACCAATTATGGTCGTTTACTGACGCGTGCTCGAAATGCCGGATTGCAAGATTCGGTGCGCGCGATTTTGTGGCACCAAGGCGAGGCCAATGGCGCGCGCCACGTTCACTATGCGTGGACTTTCAAAAAGCTTTATTTAGATTGGCTGGAAGACTATTCCGCCGTCGAAAAGGTGTACGTCTTCCAAGTGCGCAACGGCTGCGGCAATCCGTCGGTAGAACTGCGCAACGTGCAGCGCCGCTTGAAGGAGTTTTTGTCCAAGGTCGAAGTCATGTCCACCTCGGCCATTCGCGCGCACGACGGCTGCCATTATTTTTGGGGTGGCTATCGCCAGATGGGCGACCAGATTTCCCTGCAAGTGGGCCGTGACCTTTACGGTTGGACCGACACCTACGAAATCGACCCGCCGTATTTGCTCAAAGCGCGTTTCACCAACCCGCAACAAAATTCCATCGTGCTGATATTCGCCGATCAAGACGACCGCCTCATTTTCGAGCCCGGCGCCGAGCAAGACTTTGAGTTGGAAGACGGCGTGCAAGTGCTCAGCGCAGACGTCATCGGCAATACCGTACGCCTCAATCTAAGCGGCCCAACCACCTCCGCCACCATCGCCTACCAAGGCCATTCCCACGACGGCGCCTGGCTCAAAAACGGCCGCGGCGTCGGCGCGCTGACGTTTAAGGTAATTATTCGCAACTGATTTCTGCGCTGGCGGCAACGTATTAATAAGCCGTTTTGCCAAACCCCTCAAACCACACCGACGAAGTTCTCGCCCATGCTGCTTGGGTGCAAGCAATGGTTCGCGAGATGGTGTCGGACCCAACGTTAGCTGAGGATCTCACTCAAGACGCCCTGGAAATTGGGCTGCGCCACGACGTCGGAACCGTCGGCAACATACGCCGCTGGTTAAGAGGTGTGGTGAAGAACCTGCTTCGTCAGTCTTATCGCGGCCAAATCCGTCGCGAACAACGCGAACAGCGCGTGGCGATGGAGCGGGATGATTTTGATCCGCCCATGCACGAGCTGATGGAACGGGTCGAAATCCAGCAACAGGTCGCCCGTGCGGTCCTCAAGCTTCCGCTGGAGCATCGCCGGTTATTAATCCTGCGCTATTACGAGCAACAATCCGTTGCTCAAATTGCCGAGGCCTTTGGAATATCCAATAACGCAGCCGGTCTGCGCATTCATCGTGCAAAAGCGATGCTGCGCAGCCAGCTGCAATCTTCCTTAGGCAGCGACTGGCGCATGCTGGCGATTCCGATTTCTGCGGGTGTTACAAAAGTGAGCTTGGCGACGGCGACTACTACTGTTTTTGCCATGAATAACTCTTTGAAAATTGCACTTACACTTGCGGCAGTTCTGGTCTGCAGTATTCCATTTTGGAACACTGAAAACCCAGCACCAAATGCTTCGAATGAAGCCTTGAGCCCAGCATTGCTTGTCGCGGATTCCAGCTCAGCAACGTCGGATTCAAAGAGTTCTGAATTTGAAATCGGCACGACTCCTCATCCGTTGAAAAGGACTCAAACCGATGGTCAAACCATCCTGGAAATTGTGGATGTAAATGGAATTCCAATTCCGCATGCCAAGGTGATTACTTATGAAATTGATTATCCATTTCAAACCAATCGAATTAGCCAAATTCCGACGCCAAGATTCTATGGTGAGGCTTCTTCTTCGGAAGGAATCGCCAATGACTTGGGCCAGTATGCACTCCCCGCCTTGCACCCGCAGAAAACCACACTAGCCTTTGCTCGCGCCGACGGATACGTGCTCCGGGGGGTAGTGGTGAAATCCAAAGATGACACAATTCAAATTCAAAAGAAGGCTATCAAAATCGTTTTGCATGACGGCGCCGGGGAAATGACCCTTCAGTTTGTCGATGAATCCGGTACTCCTGTTCCAAACATCGAAGCGTATGCTAAGGACTTTTCCAAATCAAGGGAAGGCGGCGAACTCTTACCTCCCGGGACAGTTTCTACCCATCAACTCATAACCAGCTCAGATGGAATTGCCAAGTTCACTAACCTACCTGCAGGCGAGCTGAGCTTCGGAAACTATCAAGGCAATTATTTACAGTGGCAAGAGCAAATACGCGTATCTTCATCCCCAAATATAAATGTCCGAAAAATCGTTCTTGATTCCGGCCGCAAGATATCCGTTCGAGTAATGGCCATAAACGGCTCCCCCATTGAAGGCGCCGAGATTTACTTTTCTGAATCGGAATGGGTCAATCCAGTGAAGAATCTCAGAAAGCTCTCCGGCTCCTTCCGAGGTTTAACCGATGCCAAGGGCCAACTAACGATTGGCGGACTTTCGGAGCGCGGAAGAAACAGAATCCATGTGGTTCGCGGAGCATCCTGGATTGATGCGCCGATACCTCCCGATGTAAACGAACTCACCGTCCGCTTGTCCCCATCATTCCATGTTAAGGCGACCTTCATCACAGCCGACGGAAATCCTGCCATTGGAGCAAAGGTTTCCTTTATTGACATCAATCATCCAACGCCCATACCTGACCTATACCTCGAGTTGGGTGAAAGTGGAGAGTTAGACGTCCCCCTCATGGTTGGCCAGTACCGATTTGAGGCGACTCACCCTATGGGAGGGTTTCAAAGCGCCGAGTCCATTCAGGTCGACAAAGATCTGGACTTAGGAGTAATTCAAATTCCTGATGGATCGCAGCTAAACGTGACGATCGTTGATGAATTGACCGGCAAGCCAATTGATAGCGCAACTACAAAGTTTAAGCAGGTGTATACACAAGATGTGGGAACCGGCTCCGATGAATGGAAGCGAATGTTGGCCGCAGCTAGGTCCAATGTTCATTGGATGATTTTTTCCGAAGGTAGTTTTCAAACAAGCGCTCTTTTCCCAGGAATACATACCTTTGTCACCACTGCATCCGGATACACGAGCAAAGAAACTACACTCGAATTGGTCGCAGGGAGCCAGCAAGATCACACCATGGCTCTCCGCCCATCCTGTAAGCTCTCTTTGGAAATCCAGTTCAGCGATGGTCGCCCAGCGAACAACCGCGCGTTTGGATTGGCCGCCGATGGTTTGTCCATTTTCGGAATAGATCGAGCAGCTAGGAACATCTCTCAATTCCGCACTTTCCGCACCAACGCCGATGGAAAAATTGAGATCAAAGACCTACTTCCAGGGGTTTGGAATTTGGAACCCGGAAGTCAATGCTATTGGGGCTTATCACTCAAAGAACTTTCATTGACTCATGGAGCAAACTCCTATGTCATCACGATACCGGAATTGGCCAGCGTGAATTATTTGGTCACAGAGAATGGCCGACTGGTCAAAGACGCCAAGATCCGGCTTCAACGAGCCATTGGAGACCCACGTTCCCCATACTCGTTTTGGCAAAAGGCCGAAACCGAGGACAATGGAATAGCAAAGTTCAATGAAGTCTTTCCCGGCAAATATCAATTCACCGTTTCCCTAGGAGGACATCAACCAGTCCAACAAATCGTAACTATCGAGGAAGGAGAAGTTGCTCTTGAAACCGAATTCAACGGCATTATGGTTCAAGGCATCGTTCAAAATTCCGTTGAGGGGACTTGGGTGATTTTAGCAAGTGAGAAGCATGCATCGGAATCTAGTCGAACAAACATCGAACAAATCCAGGCATATTTTTCCAACGTGAAAGGTATCAATTGGCCGTTCCCGGTTCAAGAATCGTGGGATTATGGCCTAACCCAAGTAAAAGAGAACGGGACTTTTTCAATGAACGCGCCTGCTTCAGGAGAGTACTTGATCATGGCTTGGAATGAATCTGAGCCACTGCAAACTCCGGAAGCGGTCACGATTCCTGAGGGTGGCAAGTCGGACCTGGTTCTAAGCCTGATCAAAGCATCCACAATAAAAATAACTGTTACTGGCCTTAACGAACTGCGACGCAAATTAAACAAAGCAGTCATTAGCTTTCATTACGAGTCTGGCGACAAGGACTTCAGTGCGTCTCTTTCCTCAATTTCCGAGAACAGCACAAAAATCTTTCGCGGAATAAAGCCTGGCGAAGGAAAACTCGAATTTGTGCTGCTAACTGCAGAGAAGAATTTTGACTACCGAGTGCTAGCCAGTTCAATAAAAGATTTCAACCTGACCGCCGGCGAACAAATCGAAATCACGTTTGATGCCAGTGAGTTCGACGTAACCGGAAATTAATTCTTCCCCCGACCGCCACCGCCCGGACCCTTGCGGCCGAAGTTGTTGAACTTTTCTAACTGTTCGGCGCTGAGGACTTGCTTGACTTCGTTTTTCCAGACTTCTTCGTTGGACTTTTTGATTTGGCCGAGCAGGTCTTTGTCGGAACCGTTTTTCCACATGGAAATCAGTTCTTGTTCGCGGTGGTCCTTGCTGGCCAATACAGTTCGCATTTGATTGGTTTGCGACGCGTCCAAGTTCAACCACTTGCTCATCTCACCGACACGACTTTCAAGGCGCTCCGCTTTTTTGACCACATTTTTTTCCACCTTGGCCATGACCTCTTTTTCGCGGATGGAATCCATCGCCGTCGCAACTCGCGTTTCAAATTCTTCACCACTTTGCGACCCCGTCGGCAAGCCGAATTCGCTCTTTGCTAATTCAGCTTTGAGCGCGTCTAGGTCATCTTGCGTTACCCAGCCCTCGATTGGCGAGCGCCCGGAATCATTCGCCTGGCCTTCCAAGTTTTTGATCCGCTCGGACAACTGCTGATTTTGCAGCAGCAATTGATCAACCTGATTCAACAACTGCTCGCGCTCGGCAAGTCCGAGATCCTTAGGTCCTGCAGCTTGCAACGAAATCCCTTTTTCGGCCCCTAATCCGGGGTCAAAAAGAAAAACCGTCACCGCAGCGGTCACCACGCTGACTAGCGCGGCAAGGCCAATGATTGGAAGCGAGGAATGGCTCATGATGAATCCACCTTATAAGGCGGAACCCCGCAATTATCCCACAAAACAGCGGCTACGACTTCAAGTTCTTTTCGTAAGTCTGTATCCAATCGTCAACCGTCACCTTGGACATCAACTCGCCCATCAGCTCGTAGGGCAAAGTCTCAATCTTCTTAATCCGCACGCAACTTTTGCCCATATCGAGCTTAGTTTTGACGTACTTCGGCCACTCGCCTTCAAACCACTTCAGCAGCTTCGGGTCGGCGTACATGCCCATGTGATACAAAGCGATAAAGTTTTTCTGCGACGCCACGCTTACAAACGGTAGCGGTTTTTCTGGAGTGCAATGGTAGCCGTCTGGGTATTTTGAGTGCGGCACCACATAATTAAGCATGTTGCCAGACACTACTTCTTTGAAGCCCTTTGGCATGTTTTTGCGAATCACCTGGCGCAGTTTTTTCACTGGCGCTTGGCGTTCTTCGGGCAGGGAATCGAGAAACTCAGTGACGGAGGTCATGCCGCCATTGTAATGCGACGCCGTCACAAGACGCTCAATTCTTGCCTGCTTACCAGGCGCGGTGACCTATAGCAGCCTGGCCATTAAAGCCGGCCCAAACCTGCCAGCAATCCCATTTTCACCGCCGGCCACTCATCGCGCACGATGGAATACACCGCCGTATCCCGGAAGGATTCACCCTCAATGCGGTGGTTGCGTAGCACTCCATCCAGCTTCGCGCCCAAACGCAAAATTGCCTCACGTGATTTGAAATTCATGCAATGGGTGCGGAACTCGACGGCGACGGCGTCGCGCTGGTCGAAGGCGTGTTCGAGCAGCAGCAACTTGCATTCGCTATTCACCGGAGTGCGCTGATAGCTCTGGCCATACCAGGTGTAGCCGATTTCGGCACGCCGATGCGGGCCTTCCACGTTGCAAAACCGGGTCGAGCCGACCACCTTGCCATCCGCCCGGTGGATCACGGCAAAAGGCAGACTTCGGCCTAGCTCTTGCTCTTGCAAAGCAAAATCCAAATAGGCGTCAATATTTTGCGCCGACGGCACCCCGGTGAACCAAAGTTTCCAAAGCTCGCCGTCGCCAGCGGCCGCTACCAATGCATCGCGGTGATCCGCAGCGAGCGGCTGCAAAACCACGTGCTCTCCGCCCAATTCCATCGGCTGCAACCAACTCAAATCGTCAACTCCCCCGCTAAATAAGTGACCGCGCGCCCGCCGACGGTAACCCAATCGCCACCTGTTTTCAGCGTGCATTCCAACTCGCCGCCGCGACGGCTCAGCTGCTTGGCAACCATTTCCGACTTCCCTAAACGCTCGGCCCAATAAGGAATCAACGAGCAATGGGCGGAACCAGTGACCGGGTCTTCCGGCACCCCAATTTTAGGCGCAAAAACCCGTGAGACAAAGTCGCAATCTTGACCGGGCGCAGTCACCACGACGGTCAGCTCGTCGTAATCCAAAAGTGCGCGCATGTCGGGCAGCAGGGATTCGACGTCGGCTTGGCTGTTCAGTACCACCATCAAATCTACAGACGAATAAACCTCAAGCGGGTCGGCGCCGAGTGCCTCTCGCAGCAGAGCGGGCGGCTCAATTTTCAGCGGTTTGCGTGCTGGCAAGCTCATCCGCAATTGGCTCAAGTGAATCGATTCATCGGCCGACGCCCCTGCACCAGTGGAGGCCATTCGAATTACCGACAGCAATCCACTTTTAGTCGTGAAGTCAACCTGATTGCTGGCGTGGCCCAACTCAGCAAAAATCACGTGCGCACTAGCGAGGGTGGCGTGGCCGCACAAATCGACTTCAACTACCGGCGTGAACCAGCGCAGCATGTAGCCCTCGTCGCCAAGGACCAAAAATGCTGTCTCGGGCAGGTAATTTTCGGCCGCTATGGATTGCAGCAAAGCATCCGGCAGCCAATGTTCAAGCAAGCAAACGCCGGCCGGGTTACCGGAGAACACTTTGCTGGCGAATGCGTCTACTTGGTAGTAGGGAAATTTGAGTTTGGTTAGGGTCAAACGTTTTTTGGGGCAGCGACTTTCTCCCTTACTATGATAGTCCGCTATTAGGAAAATTCGAACCTAGTCTTCCACTTGATCCAATAATCCTGGGCTGTCGCGCATGGCCAAATAAATTTCGGCCAGTACCTCACCGGGTCGAGCGCCGGTCGGCAATTTCGTATCTAGGCGTGTCAATAGCGGCGCCAAAAGTAAGCGTTGCAGACGACCCAACTTTGCTTTCGGTACACTCTTGTAACGAACCAAATATTCTTCCAAAGCAAGGTAGTCACGGCGTCGTAAATTCATGAGTTGGTTGCGACTCAAATCCAAATATCGCACTGACAAACTGCCGTAGGAATGCTCGGCAAGAGGTAGTTTGGGCACTGTTTCGGTGATTTCCGTCACCACCACCGTGGCGGCCAAAAAATCACCCAGCCGACGGTTTTTTTTGTCCACCAATGGTACCAACCAAAACAGTGGAATGACGTCGACCGGACGTAAAAGATTGCGTAGCCAGGCGGCGGTCGGAGTCAATCTATAGCCGCCATCCATGACTGCGCGCAGCCCCGAAACTTTTTTGCCCGGAGTGCTGCCATTGCGACGCCATTCGAAATATCCGAAGTACAAAAACTCGCTGAAATAATAGAGGATCAAAATCAGCGTAATGACCCAACCGTCGACGTTGTCGATGAAGTCTTCCTCCTGCAACGCCACCAAATTGAAATTCACGACAATTCCAATACCCGCCAAAACGAACAGGCCACGGATCAACAACAGCCATAAAAAGTCGATCACATAGGCCCCAAAACGAGCCGGTGGTCCCGCTAAAGTAAAGCCGAGGTCGACGTCCTCGGGAGTTTCAAAATGGTGTTGGGGGTGCATGCCTGAAAAATGGCTGCTGCAAGAATCCAATTTACTGTCTCCGACGTCAAGGTAAATACTATTCTGGTTGCCACTGCCGCCATGAACCAACTATCCACCATCGAGTTTCGTCGCCGTCGCGAGGACGATTGGAAAGATCTGGAGAATCTCTGTGTGCGCTTTGAAAAGAATGGCTGGAAGCGAATTCCGGCGAAAGAACTGGAGAATTTTGGCGCCCTGTATAGGCGGACCGCCGCCCACCTAGCTCAAGTACGCAACCGGCCCAAAGAAAAGCGGCTGGAGGGAATGCTAAACCAGCTGCTAACCCGAGCACATGGTCATCTGTACCGCCCCACCGCCAACGGCTTTTGGGCCAGGCTGGGCCATTATTTATTGCATGGATTCCCCGAGGCGGTGCAACACTTCCCTCGCCATATCCTGCTGTCGGCCCTTTTATTGGTGGGCGGATTTTTCATTTCCTGGTTGGCGGTGAATCAAAATCCCGACCTTTATTATGCCACGGTACCGATCGGTGAGTTACGCAGCCCTGGCGCTAGCCCACTTGAGCTGCAAGAGTCATTGACTGCGGGGCGCGATAGTTCGACCGGCAGTAAAACAGTGTTTTTCGGTTTTCTGTGGCAGCACAACGTGAAAATTTCGCTCTTGGCTTTTGCTTTGGGAGTGCTAGCCGGAATCCCCACGGCTCTGCTTATTTTTTATAACGGCATGCTGCTCGGCGCGATGACGTCGGTGTTTCAAAGCGCTGGCTTGGGTACGGCCTGGTGGGCTTGGATTGCTGGCCACGGCGTCACCGAATTGACGGCGATTGTATTTGCAGGTGGAGCCGGGTTTGTGCTCGGCGAGGCGGTATTGTGGCCGAAAAATCGGAGTCGGGCCGAAGCATTGAATCGCGCAGCAAAACCTGCGCTTGCGGTGGTCGGCGGAACCGTGGTGATGCTATTTGTAGCAGCGCTACTGGAAGCATTTTTCCGCCAAAGCGAGGCCAGTAATACGGTGCGTTTTCTGGTGGCAGGAATTTCTGCGCTGCTTTGGTTGGCTTACTTTGGCGCCATGCCGTGGCTCAAAGCGCGCCGCGATTTCGCAACTCTAAATACTGATTCAACATCGGCGCCGTAAGTTGATCGGGCAACAAGTCGAGCACCGATATCCCGCTGCGTCGCAACTGCTCCAAAACCACAGCCCGCTCCCGCCGCATACTATAGGCAACCGCTTGGCTGGCCATTTGACTTCGCGATTGAGGGTGTTCGGTGATCACTTCTTCGATGCTCGGATCTTCCACTGCTACAAACAAAAACGCATGCCGACGCGCCAAGGTCATTAAACCTTGCAGCATCGGTGCGGCGGTATAGCGGTCTACAAAATCGGTCAGCACGACGACTAGCGAACGCTTGCGTTGATTCATATCGAGATGCGCCACTGCTCTTTCGAATGCCGTTTCGTCGTTGCTTGCATGCAACTCACTCACCCGTTCCAATATCGACGCCATTTGCCCCGGCCCGTGACCTGGAGGTAAATAAGCACGTATATGCGCATCAAAAGCCATCAAGCCGACGCGATCGCCAAGTCGAATTCCAGCCTCTGCCAGCGCCAACGCCGCACGCATAGCAAAATCCAACTTTGGCGTGCCACGGAATCGAGCCCCCATCAAACGCCCGCAATCCAGCAAGATCATGACGTCGTGATCTTTTTCGATGGTGTATTGCCGGCTTACGATTTTGCCGTGACGCGCGCTAGCTTTCCAATCGATATGGGTGGAGTCGTCGCCTTGTTGATAAACGCGCAAGGATTCAAACTCGGTGCCCTCACCGCGCTGGCGAGTGCGTCGTAATCCCAAATCGCCTAATTCACGAATGTGTTCCAGCGCAGAACGTCCGGGGGTGAATTCTGGGAATACGCGCAGGTCAAATTTTTCATCCACGCACTGGCGACGTTCCCAAAGTCCCAAGCCCGTCCACTGGCGTAAATAAACCGGTCCGAAGCTGTAATGACCATGAGTGGTTGGGCGGATCGCAAATTCACATACCCGACTCTGCTCTTTGGCCAATCGTTGCGTCGGCAAAATTGGCTCGCCTTCCATTTCAGGCGGCCAAACATCGTAAAGCAGCAACTCAACTGGCGAACCACCTTTATGAATGATGCGCATGCTGACCGTTTGCCAACGACCAACCACGAGTCTGTCTGGGAACAATCGTTCCACTTCCACTTTTGCCATGGGAGCAAACCACGCGTCGGCGCTGACCCCAACGGCACCGCCAGTTTTTATGGCATGGCGATTACTGCGCAGCAT
>JACNIZ010000158.1 GCA_014382805.1 Planctomycetota bacterium | reverse complement strand
GGCATTAATAACAGCCCCCATCCTGGCGCCGCAAGTCGTCATCGCGTCCCCGAATCCTGGGCTCGACGAATCCTTAATGAAAAGCGAGATCTTGTTTGAGGACGAGGCCCCGCTTGCTTCCGCCGGCGATGTTTCAGGTCTAAATCAAAGCGACGCCCGCGGGCTGGAGAAGGTCGATGAATTCATCTTTCACCTCCAGCAAGAAGTAGAGGGTTTACGTGGCGATCTTGGGCCGCTAAGCGAACATCCCAAGTACGAACCCATTCTAAAAAGAATGGATCAACAGCTGCAGAGCATTCTGCGGCTCAGAGGGTTGCTACATCAGCTCCTCTTGCTGCTGAACCCGGAGGAAGGGCCCTCCTCCGATGAAGTAGTACTACACTCACCGCAAACTACAGATTCCAAACCATAAACCATCATCATGGATGCAAAAAAATTACTCTTCACGGGCCTACTAGGCGCCGCATTTTCCCTAAGCGGGAATCAGCTCCTTGCCCAGGACGCAAAACCGAAGGTCAAGTACAAAGTCAAGACCCAAACTGCCCCAGCGGCCAGCCAAGAAAAGCAAAGCAAAGTTTTTGAAAAAGCTGCCAAGCTTAGCGCCAAAGCCAGTGAATTGGCTGCAGCAGGAAAACACCAAGAAGCTGCCGAAATGGCGCAAAAAGCCGCTCAACTGCTGTCTAGTGTATATCATAAAAACACGGAAGTCACAGTTTCACCAGAGGCTCCGACGGTATTGGGTGACGTTCATTTCACTCCTCGAGTTCGCCTTGAGAAAAAAGAAGCAGAAGTGCGCGCGCATGAACATGCTGCCCGCCTGCATGCTGAGCACACCCACGCCGATGCCCGGAAAGCCTATGAGAAAGCCCTAGAGGGCCATGAAAACCACGCCATCCTGATGGATAATTTGCATGAGCATTTGGGTAAATTGCAAGGACTTGAAGGGTTGAAAGGATTGCACAATCTGAATATTGAGAACCTAGACCAATTGAAAGGCCTGAAGGTACTTCACAATTTGGAAGGTTTGAAACAGCTTGAAGAATTTCAAGTTCTGCGCGAAATGGATTTCTCAGATGGGTTGTCGAATCAGGTCATTGATCTAGAAAACATTTTTCTCTTGAATGAAGAATCCGACGGTGACTATTTCTTTGAGGATGGTTCAAACAATGTAAAAATCTTCAAGTTCAAAGGTGGAGAAGGCGAGCACGCAAGCATTTGGGCTACACCCCTACCTGGTGGCGAGCATGGCAAAGCCCACGGCATTTGGAGCACCGCTCCGCACCCAGAGCATGGCGGCAACAGCTTCTTTTTCAAAGGCGAAGACGGCAATGTTCAAGGCGAAGTCAAAATTGAAATGCGCCTGCGCGGTGACGCCAAGGGAATGCAATGGCACGGCGAAGGCCAGCCTCGTGAATGGATTCAGAAGGAAGGCAACCACGACGTCCGCGTTTTGCGCATTCCAGGTGCTACTTTGCCACAGGGTCGCTACCAATTACGCACAGGCAACTCGCAACGGCAAATCGCCATAGGCGAAGACGGTTCCCCAATTGAGCTCAAATGGATCATCGAAAATGACGCGAACTTCCCTTCGGAATGTGAAACCGAATGCGAAGTTGAGTGCGAAGTCGAATGCGAAGAAGCACCTGGTGATACGGCTCCCGAAAGGCAAGTCGGAGTGAAGCGTCTACCCCGTCAGACGGCCGAAAAGCCTAGCCAGCAAGATGCACGTCAGCTCCTCGAGGAAATGCGGCGTGAAATGGACGCTCTACGGCGTGAAATCACCGAACTGCGACGCACCATGGGCGATGATCCATTGGTCCTGCAGTACCGGCAGCAATTCAAGGAGCAGCTGGCGTCGTCTAAAAACTAGACTCGGTCTTAGGTAGGGGTTCTGGCCAAATCACTAACTCGGTTTGCAGCGCTACCCCTGCTTGATCCAAAACGGTTTTTTGAATGTGAGCCATCGCTAGTCGCACGTCGGCAGCGGTGGCTCCTCCCGTATTCACCAAAAAATTGGCATGCAAAGGCGAAACTTGAATGCCGCCGCACTGCCAACCTTTCAGACCGACGCTTTCAATTAGCTGACCAGCACTGCCTCCTTGTGGATTACGGAATGCACAGCCTGCAGTACTCAAGGTCACCGGCTGACTCACATTCTTTTTGCGTAGGTAGGCTTCCTGCTCCTTTTTAACGTCGGCCTTTGGCTTGACTTCAAGCTCAAGCAACACTTCCAGGACCACCGCCTCACCCAAGTTGCCATTGCGATAACCTGGCTGAATCTGTTGCGGCGTTTTTGCCACTAATTCACCACCCGGCAGCCACAGGGTGACTTCTTTTACCTGCTGCCAGATCCCCCAATCGGAGGAACCAGCATTCATGGCCAAAGCACCTCCGATGTGTCCGGGCACGCCAATCAGCTTTTCAACCCCGGACAATCCTAGTTCGGTTGCCGAGCGAACCAATTGCGGCAAGGTCACTCCCGGCCATAAGCGCAGGCAGTTTTCCTCGCGAAACATACGACGTAAACCGCCGCTTTGAATGACCGCACCCAACACACCGCCATCGGGCGCCAAAACGTTGGCACCAGCCCCCAGCAAGCGAAATGGCACCTCGTCCATTTCTAGACGAGTGAGCAGGTCGGCGAACTGTTCCGGTTTAGGCGGTTGAAAAAAGTACTCAGCCGGCCCACCTATGCGCAGCGTAGTCCATTCGGCCAGCGGCACCTGTAGGCGCATCGGGCTCAGATCAGCATAAGCATCGGGCGAAACGGTCGACATTTCCAGCTCCTAAAAAGAGGATGACATCTTCTGGCTCGATATTTTCCTGAAGCAAGCTTTGGCCAATCGCAAAATCCGCGACAAGTTTCAAATAGCGCTTTGGCCGTCGATGCACTAAGTCCGGCACTAATTCTTCAACGCTGGCCTGCAGCTGCTGTGGGTCGCGGGCGCGATAGATCTCTAGCAAATAGAGGGCGTCGGCTAGGTCTAATGCCGGGGCGAACTGGTCGCGGTAAGCATGAAAACGCTGAGCTTGGTGGGGTTGAAAAACCACATGCAATTTACGGTCAGGCCAGCGCTCCTTAGCAGCCTGCAAAGTAGCTTGGACTTCCACCGGGTGATGGGCGTAATCGCTAACTACGGTCGCACCATGCCAAAGGCCGATGCGCTCCAAGCGCCGCGCCGCGCCCTCAAACTCACCCAACGAGCTTTGCACAGCCAATTCCTCCAAACCAAAATGGCGCAGCACGCTGGCTACCAATGCAGCATTGCTGCGATTATGCACACCAGGCAGGCCGACGTATTCCTGCGCACCCAACTCCACCGAGCGATGCCATTGCCCTGGCCCCGCCGACGACAAATCTGGTGCCTCTGGCCCGGCAAAAACCTTTCCGGAGTCGTTGACGTGGCTGAGAAAGTGGCAAAATGCTTGCCTTACTTCCGGCAATCCTCGCGGATAAGTGTCCGGGTGCTCAGCATCGACATTGATTAGTGCGACCATGGTTGGCCATAAATGGTGAAATGAACGCGCGTACTCACAGCTTTCCAAAATTAACGGCAGGTCAGGATTCCCCCAATCCGCTGAACCCTTAAGCTGTGGCACTTCGGCCCCGACCAAATATCCGACCGGGACGCCAGAGCGGCGTAATGCCCAGGCCAACCAAGCAGTGATGGTCGTTTTGCCATGGGAACCGGCGACAGCCAGAACTGGTCGCAGCTTGGAGATTTCGCCCAGCATTTCGGAATACAACAGAGAGCGGGCCCCCTGTTGAATGGATTGTTGAATGGCGATCTCCTTTTTGGAAATGGCGGCTGAGCGTATACAGAGGGAGACTTCAGGCGGTTGATCCGTCTCGGCCAAAGCTTGCATGCCTGCTGCAATTAATGGATCGTCGACCTGGAATTTATTTTGGTCAGCACCAAACACCTGCCATCCGGCTTGCAAAAGCAGTGTTGCTAAACCGCGCATGCCACAGCCGCCGGCACCCGCCAGGTAGGCAGTGCAGCCGAAATCCCCTGCAAGTGGCGACAGCGCCCCAGTCGCGGATGGGGACGGGCTAGCCAAGTCTGATGAGGCATTCGGCATGGCCACAGCCTACGCTTTTCCAAGGGCAATTTCCTCCATCAAGTCTGCTGCCGACGACTTTCCGTCGGGCGGGCAAACTTGCTTAAGGAAACTGGACATACGGCGACGTTGCAGCGGGTTGCTCAGGAGTTGCAAAATGCGTTGCTCGGCAGCGGCATCCAGTTTGGTTTCAATGCTCACTCCCGGTATCAAAGCTTCGGCATTGCGTTGTTGTTGCTGATCTTTGTGGTAGGGATAGGGCACGATGACTGCCGGCAGGTGACTCAACCACAGCTCGGCGATCGTAGCCGCACCGCCGCGACAAAAAGCAAACTCGGCTGCCGAATAGGCCGCACCCATTTCTCGGCAGTGCTCCAATAAACAAGCCGTCAGGCCCGCGTTTTTGCACGGACCCTGCAAATCCTGAAGCTTGCCGGGGCCGCAAATAGCAAGTAGCTGCATATTTTGCCGGGCGAGTTCAGGCGCCATTCTTGCCACTGAAAGATTCAGGTCGCGCGCACCTTGGCTACCTCCCAGCACCAGCAGAATGGGGCGATCAGGTGCTAATCCAAATTGCGCACATGCAAGCTCTTTAGCCATCGGCTTAAGGTCGTCGCGACCAATCGGACCGATGCAGCGTGCACGCCGTAACTGAGTGGCAGTTTGCGGAAACAGAGTGAAGGTTTGGCGGGCAAATCGATTGAGCAATTTGACGCTGCGGCCAACCACTAAATTACTTTCGATAGTGACCATTGGCACTTTGCTGGAAATCGCCAAAGCGGCGGTAGACCCGGCCCCTCCAAGCGCAAACACCAAATCAGGCAAGAACTCACGCGCCTGCCGCCGGGCGCGCACCATAGCACGCAACAAAGCGGCCGTTCGTGGCAGCCTACTGTCGTCGATGCCTAAAGAATGTGCCACTTCAGCCTTGCCAAAATAATTGGCTTCCACGCCGCGGCCATTGCACAAAAACAAGGTGCTATGACCACGCCGACGTAATTCTTCAGCAAGACCGATGGCTGGGGTTAGGTGTCCGCCAGTTCCCCCGCCGACGAATAAAAATCGCATCGGCGTGATCTAAGGCTGCGGCGGAATTCGGATGGTTTGGCCGGCTCGAAGGTCGCGAGCATCTTTGATGCCGTTGTAATCGAGTATGAGCTGCCAATGCTTGGATGTGTTGTAAAAGCGTTGCGAAATATGCATCGCCGTTTCATTCTGCGCAACCTTGTAAAGGCTGCCTTGCTTTGGAATTTCCTCTAACTCGCCAGAGTCGGAGCCTGAAGTCTCCGCTGCCTGAATCGATGTCGCTGCGGGCAACTGGATGCGTTGCCCAAAACGCACTCGGTAAGGCGCTTCCAGCTTGTTCAAATCGGCGATTTCTTTCCATCGATCAGCGTCGCCCAATTCGCGCTTGGCAATGCGTGTCAGGTTGTCGTTTTCTTGCACTCGGATGTAGCGCGCATCGGTACGCCGCGGCTCATTGCCAATCGGTTGCGGTGGTTCGTCAATATCCGGGATGGGAACCTTGGTGCCGACACCATGGCGTCCCTGCGGATCCTTTTCTGCAATGGCACCCCCTTCCGTTTGCTGTTCCGCGGAGGCCGACTCGGGTCCAAAATCATTGCCGGCATTGATGTTGGCGGCATTTAATCCCAGCATGGGATTGCGAACTGGCGGCCGTACAAAATCTGCCGGCCCGACGAAAAACTTGCGCTGCTCAGGGGGCAGAAACTTGACTCCCTCAAGGGTGGCAGGATTTTGAGCTGCCAAGCGTGGCGGAATAGTGGCATCGCTGCCCGGCAAGGAACCCACATAATGAGCACCTAAAGCAGTCAGTAGTAAGACGGCGAGGGCGATTAACCCGCTGCGCTGGACTCGGTCCATGGAATGACTTCCTCTACAGGAACTTGGGATTTACGTTTATCTAGGCAGGCTTTGACAGCCAAGCCCAACAGCGCGGACAGCGCCAGTACAGAGGTGCCGCCGCGGCTCACGAACGGCAGCGGCAAGCCCTTGGGCGGTGCAATGCCGGTGACGACGGCCATGTTGAGCGCCGCCTGTACCGAAATCATAACCGTTGCGGCGGCGGTAAGAATGGCGCCGTATCGACACTCGGCGCGACGAGCTGCAATCACGCCAAAAACAGTGAATGCTGCAAATAATAGCCAAATGGCGCCGGTGCCGAACAGGCCCCATTCTTCTGCGATGAGGGCAAAAATGAAGTCGGTGTTGCCCTCTGGCACCCACCCAAACTTAAGTTCGCCGTGACCTGGGCCGCGACCCGCAAGCCCACCGGTGGCAAAAGCTTCCAATCCACGCGAGACTTGGAAATCAGCTTCTGACTGCCAAAATTTGACCAAACGCGACGAAACGTGGTCAAACATGTATGCCGCGGCAACCAAAATGCCGACGGTGGCTGGGACTAAAACTCGCAAAAAGCGTACGCTAACACCGGCGAAAAACAAAGTGATGCCGGTGACCATGATCAGGATCAACACCGACCCAAGGTCAGGTTGCAAAAGCACCGGGAGTACTAAAATCCCAAAGCCTCCCATCAATTTGGTGAGTTGTAATGGCTGGGTTAATCGCAACGGGTCGCGTGCCGCCCAAGTGGCCATGGCAACTGGCCATAAACATTGCAACAAAACCGACGGTTGCATACTGATTGGCCCGAGCGGAATCCAACGCTCAGCATTGTGACTACTGTGGCCGAAAGTGGTAAATAACATCGCCACTAAAATCAGGAAAACCAAAAAGAGTAGTCCGGGAGCAGCGCTGCGCATGCGTTCGCTTGGCAGTGCGTACGAAATCAGAAAACCGAATAAGGCGATGATGAGGTGGCCGGAATGTAAGGACAATGAAGACCAGCCGTCGCCGGGACGGGCGGCGGAAACGCCAGCAACTACTCCGATGGCGGCAAGTGCAACGATGCATGCCATCATTCCGGCCAACGCCGAAGCGGCGCCAGGCTTGGTGGAAGCGGTTGGATTTAGCATCGCCCTGCGTTCATCGCAATTTCATCGAGAGTAAGCCAAGCATGGCGCCGATGGCACCCACTAGCCAGAAGCGCACCACCAACTGTTGTTCGGGAATGGTGCGTTGAAAATAATGGTGTATCGGCGCGACCGGCAAAATTCGTCGCCCCTTGCCGGTTAGGATGCGGGTCACTTTGAAACCAGTAATCTGGATAAAACTGCTCAGAACTTCAACCACAAAAACTAGGGCGAGCAACGGCAGGGCCAGCTCTTGTTTGGAAACGATAGCAAAATAACCAAGTAAAGCACCCATCGGCAACGAGCCGCTATCGCCCATAAAAATCCGGGCCGGGTGCGCATTGAACCACAAAAATCCGGTGGATGCGCCCAGGGCGGCTCCAGCCATAACCGCGACTTCGCCAGCGCCTGGAATGAAAGGTAAGTGCCAGTATTCGGCCAGAGTCGGCGTATCGACGGCTATCAATGCAAAGGCCAGTACCGCGTAAGCTGGCAGGGCGGAACCAGCGGCTAATCCATCCAGTCCATCGGTTACGTTGACGGCATGACTACACGCCAAAATGATGAATGATTCAAATGCAACAAAAAGTGCAAAACCATATATGCCCAAGTCCGCCCATGATGCGAAAAATTCTTTCATCATGGGAAAATAAATCGTTCCTATTTCGGGGCGGCCGGTCTGCTGACCCATCATCCATAACACTGCGGAGGTATAAACCGCTAATAACAAACTAGGAATAAATTTGGCCGCGCGCGACAACCCGTCTCGACCTTTATCCCGTTTCCATTTGATGTGATCATCTAAAAATCCGATCACCCCCATGCCGACCAACAAGATGGCACCCGAAACTACCATCAATTCGGTTGGGTCAGCCCAAACCAAAGTGGAAAACATCACCGCAGCAACCCAAAAAACGCCACCCATCGTCGGCGTTCGGTCCTTATTGGCGGCAGCGTACATTTTGGAAACTTCAATGCTGTCGGACAGTGCAGATGCTTCAGCGACGCCAGCTTCGCGCAGACGTCGAATCATTGGTTTGCCCAATTTCAATGCCATGGCAAAGGACAACGCCGCAGCCAAAATCGTGCGCACCGACGTATATTGCAAGGCGTGAAAAGGCTGCCAGATAGATTGCAGCCAATCGAACAAAAAAGTAATCATGCTGCGCCCTCCGCGACGGCAGAAAGAGCGGATGCAGCCTGTTCCACGTCGGGCAACAGAGTTTCCAATTGTTCGGCGCGCGACGCTTTCAGCAAAATTTGATCGTTAGCTTGCAAGCCTTCACGCAACAGTTTGGCGGCATCGGCGGTAGTTGGAGCGTGCTGACTGTCCAGGCCTGCACGGCCAGCAGATTCGACCATCCAAGCACCACCAACGCCGACGCCAATCAATCGCTCGATTCCAGCTTCGGCGGCTTCAATTCCCAGCGCACGATGGTAGCTTTCTGCAGTATTTCCCATTTCGTGCATAGTGCCCAGTACTGCCACGCGACGTCCGCCGGGTTGTTGCGCCAAAACCGTTAGGGCAGCGCTAACGGCCGCAGGGCTAGCATTGTAGGCGTCGTCCAGGACCGTAACCGTTCCAAATTGATGACGCGTCAAGCGGCCGCGAGGCCGCGGCAGGCTTTGCACCCTTGCTCTCAAATCTGTAGGCTTCACTCCCAATTTCAAAGCAGCGTGGCAAGCAATAGAAACTTGCTGGGCCTCGTGTGCAGCCTCCAAATCTAGAGCGCATTTTCCGAGGCCGGGAATATCCAATTCAAAGCGGCCCGGCTGCAATAGTTTGGAGGCAGGGGCAGCAATTACATCGGCGGCGGCTTGCCACTGCGAAAGTTGCGACTGTGCTAGTTCGGCAACGGACTTCGGCATATACACCACGCCCCCACCTCGGGTTGCGGCGGCGAGCAGGAGCTTTTCATCAATGATGGTTTGCAAGCACCCCATGCCTTCTAAATGCACCGCAGTCAGAGCGGTAATCCAAGCGCACTGCGGTTGCGCAATTTCCAACAAACGACGCATTTCACCGGGCGCATTGACGCCGTATTCAAGCACCAATAATCGGCTTCTTAGAGGCGCGGCCAAGATCGCCAATGGCAAGCCACATTCGGAGTTATAGGAAGCCGGTGCGGCGTGCACGTCGGCTTGAGGACCGCCCAACAAATGTGCCAACATATCCTTGGCGGTTGTCTTGCCGACGGTGCCGGTAATCCCAATAACATTTGCGGTTAAACGGCCCAGATGAAAACGCGCCAATGCGCCCAGCGCTTGCAAAGTGTCGGTGACCACGACGCATGGCAAGCCGGCTGGTCGTGGACATCGATCTGGCATCACCAGAGCACCAACCGCACCGGCATCCATCACTTGCTGCAAATATTGGTGGCCGTCCGTGCGGGCGCCATCCAGGGCTACGAACAAATCGCCGGCACCGACGATGCGGCTGTCGGTGATCACGCGCTGCACCACGCCGCAGCCGTCGCCCACCAAATGACCGCCGATCGCATGAGCGACTCCAGAAAGGTCTAACTGCAACACTGCACCGCCTCCTCCAAAACTAGGCAATCATCAAAGGGATACCGCACGCCGTTAATTTCCTGGTAAGGCTCATGGCCCTTGCCAGCGACGAGCAAGACGTCGCCGGGTTGTAGTAGAGCGACCGCTTTTTGGATAGCAAGGCGGCGATCCACTTGGCGGTGAATTGCCGATTGGAGGTCGTTGCAGCCAGTTTGGGCGCCGTCGATGGCCAAGTTGGCACCAGCGACTACTGCGTCCAAAATGGTGTCTGGGTCTTCACTGCGCGGATTATCCGACGTCAGCATGCACCAGTCGGCACCAGTGGCGGCAGCTTGCCCCATCGGCCCTCGTTTCATCGGATCGCGATCTCCGCCAGCACCACAAACGATGCCAATTCTTTGCTGCGGATAGGCCACGCGCAAGGCTTTTAATACCCGTTGTAGTGCCTCTGGTGTGTGCGCGTAGTCCACAAATAAACGCCACGGACTTTGCGCCGCTACTTGTTGCAATCGCCCGGGTGCAGCGGTGGCTGCCTGCAAGCCTTGAACGGTTTGCTCGAGGGTCAATCCCGACGCGCGTAACAGTGCGAAAGCAAGTAACAGATTTTCCGCGTTGTGGCGGCCGACTAGGGTGCTTGAAATTTCACAGGCACCGAAGGCACCGTCAATTTGCAACGCTATACCGATTGGCAACGGAGAGAACGACTGTTGGGTTCCGTCGATCGAATTTGGCTCTTTGCTAGTGACTGCTAAACACCGTCCGTGTACGTCGGCATTTACATCATCTAAAGACCAGGAAAGCAGCCGGCACGCCGCCCCATCTACCGCGTCCCAAATGCGCGAATCCGACAACGGCAGGAACGCCAACCCGGCACTGCTTTGCTGATGAATTAACTCAGCCTTTGCAGCGGCATAACTTTGCATGTCATGGTGGTAATCCAAATGATCATGGCTGAGGTTGCTCCAACCCATGCATTGAACCTCGGTGGCGGCCAAGCGCTGCTGATGGATTCCGTGCGACGAAGCTTCCAACACCACCGCACGGGCCCCCGCTGCTTGAATTTCCCGCAACCAGTTTTGCAACAAATCGGCCGACGGTGTGGTGT
>JACNIZ010000353.1 GCA_014382805.1 Planctomycetota bacterium | reverse complement strand
GCTGAAACAGGCAACTTCGTCATCGCCTGGATGCTGCCAAATCTTTTCCGCCGCCTGTTTGGCGAAGGTGCGGTCAGTGCTGCCATCCAACCGGCATTGGCGCGGGCCCAGGAACAGGAAGGACACCAAGCCGCAGCGCGCTTATTTGCCAGTTTTCAGGGAGTTTTTGCAGTCTTTCTCATCGCATTGATTGCGATTGGCGAGGTGTTTTTGCTGCTTTTACACCATCAGCTCGCCGCCGCGCCATTGGCCGACGTCACAGAAGCGCTGGCCGCTCGCAATTCGGACTTGGAAGCTTTGGTTTTGTCGGCCTCACTGCTGCCATATGTACTCCCGATCTGCTTGACCGCGTTGGCTGGCGCCCCGCAACAGTTGTCCGGCCGGTTTAGCTTGCCGGCGCTGGCTCCAGCCGTGCTCAATGTGGTTTGGATTACATGGTTGGTCATCCTGGGGCAGGGCGCCAGCATTTTGCTGCTACCTATAGGTGTGCTTATCGGTGGACTGTTGCAATGGATCATGCAATTTCCCGGCCTGCGCGCGGGTGGCTGGCCGCTGTTGCCGCGATTGGATTTCAATAATCCGCGTTTGGGCGCCAGCCTCAAGGCCTTTGCCCCGGCGGTGCTGGGCCTAGCTGCGGTGCAAATGAATTTGATGGTGGACCAAATCCTGGTCCGCGAAATGGTCAGTGAACAGGCCAATTCCTTTACCTATGCCGCGAACCGATTGATTCAGTTACCGATGGCCCTGGTTGGCATTTCGGCGGCTACCGGAGTTATGCCCCTGTTTTCGAAATTGGCGTCGCAAAATCGTCAGCGCGACCTAACGTCAGCTTTGCAAAAGAGCAGTGAGTTGACGTTAATGCTGATGATGGCCGCCGGCGCCGGTTTGTTCCTGCTCGCCGAACCCGTGATTCGCGTCCTGTTCGAACACGGCCGTTTCAGCTCCGAAGACACTGTCGCGTTAACTCCGGTTTTGCGCGCCTACCTTTGGTCTTTGCCGGCCGCCGCAATGATGGGTTTAACCGCCCGCGTGCGCCAAGCCAGTAGCGATTTACGCGGACCGGCGCGCATCGCCATCGCTGTTGTTCCGATCAACTTGGTTTTGGACATCCTGCTGCTGCCCAAATACGGAGTTGCCGGAGCCGGTTACGCCACCGCCGTCGCTTTGACGGTTCAATTCCTGTTGCTCACCGCAGGCCTACCGAAGTTGGGTATCGGTGTGCCGGTACGTCTGCCTCGCCTGCCGCAATTGCTGCTTCCGGCAGTAGCATCCACCGCAGCTGCTGGCTTCGTGCTTTATTTCACCGCCGCCATCCTGCCAGAGTGGGTAGTGCTCACTTTATGCATTATGGCTGGAGTCCTTGCAGCAGCCCTCACCGCCTGGAAAGCGTTGCCCGACGAAGCCGCTCAGCTGTGGTCTAAACTCCGACGCTAATCGGGTTTACTGCCGACGTTGCGTAGTACTCTTGCAACGAGCAGACGTCGCCAGCGCCTAGTTTGAGGGCCTGAATGCCTTCGACCGCGGCCATCGCGGCCGACATCGTGGTTAAGCACGGAATATTCGCTTGATAGGATTCGGAGCGAATCATGCCGTCGTCGTAGCGGGTGACTTTGCCTAGCGGCGTATTGATGATCAGGGTTACTTCGCGGTTTTTGATCAAGTCGACTACGTGCGGACGGCCTTCGTGCACTTTGTTAATGCGTTCACACTCCAAGCCGTGGCGCTGCAGCACCTTGTAAGTGCCGTCGGTGGCAACCAAAGAAAAGCCCAGGCTGGTCAATTGGCGCGCAACCATGACTACGCTGCGTTTGTCGGCGTCTTTCACGGTCAGGAAAACCTTGCCTTCAGTCGGCAAGGTGCGTCCGGCCGCGCTGCTTGCTTTGGCCATTGCCATTGAAAAATCTTTGTCGATGCCCATGACTTCGCCAGTGGAGCGCATTTCTGGACCGAGGTCGGCGCGGGCTCCTGGGAACTTGGCAAACGGGAAGGCCGGCGCTTTTACCGCCATGTGTTGCGGCGAGACGATTTCTTCTACGCCCAACTCGTCCAGCGATTGGCCGGCCATGACTTGGGTTGCGATGCGAGCGTACGCCACTCCAGTTGCTTTGGCGACGTAAGGCACAGTGCGCGATGCGCGTGGGTTGACTTCAAGCACATAAAGCGTTTCGCCGCGTACGGCCAACTGCACATTCATCAAACCGATGACTCCTAATTCCAGCGCCATCGCACGGGTGGAGTCGCAGATTTGTTGGACAAGTGAATCGGACAGTGAAATTGGTGGAATCACGCAGGTGGAGTCACCGGAGTGAATGCCAGCTTCTTCGATGTGTTCCATCACCGCGCAAACTACGACTCGTTTGCCATCGCAAACACAGTCGACGTCGACTTCAATTGCGTCTTCCAAAAAGCGGTCGATCAACACCGGCCGTTCGGCCGACGCGACGACGGTTTCTTTCATATAGCGTTCCAAATCGCGCGCGTCGTAAATGATTTCCATTGCGCGGCCGCCGAGTACATAGGACGGTCGAACCAAAACCGGGAAGCCAATGCGATGCGCTGCAGCTAGCGCTTCTTCGGTGTTGGTCGCCATGCCGTTGGGCGGCGCCAACAAACCCAACTTGTCGAGCATTTCGGAAAAACGGCCGCGGTCTTCGGCACGGTCGATGGCTTCGACCGGGGTGCCCATGATGGGTACGCCTGCATCAGCTAGAGAACTGGCCAGGTTGAGCGGCGTTTGACCACCGAATTGCACAATCACACCGTCGGGTTTTTCGCGTTCGCAAATCGCGAGCACGTCTTCGGTGGTGAGTGGCTCGAAATAAAGGCGGTCGGAAATGTCAAAGTCGGTGGAAACTGTTTCCGGGTTGGAGTTGACCATAATCGACTTAATGCCCATTTCGCGCAGCGCCAACGACGCGTGCACGCAGCAATAATCAAACTCAATGCCTTGGCCAATGCGGTTCGGTCCGCCACCCAGAATGACGACCTTTTTGCCCTCCAAAGGCGCGACTTCATCGCGCGTGAAATCGTAACTGGAATAAAGGTAGGGAGTGGCAGCCGCAAACTCACCGGCACAAGTATCAACTAATCGATAGCCCACGTTGACGCCCATATCTTGGCGCTTTTTGCGCAGTTCAATTTCGCCACATCCCAACGCTTGTGCGATGCGCACGTCGGAGAAACCCCGTTGTTTCCAAGTGCGCAATTGATCGGCGGTGACGTCGGCGAAATTGTGTTGATCCATCTCAACATCGGTTTGCGCCAGACGCTCGAGAAAAGCCAAAAACCACGGATCGATGCCGGTAAGTCGTGCCACTTCCATCACGTTGTAGCGTTGTACAAATGCGTCATAAATGGCGAACAGGCGCCCGGGCGCAGGTCGCGCCAATTTGTAAGCCAGTTCGTCAGCAGCGAAGTCGCGCTTTTTGCCGGAAAAGCCGGTTCTGCCAACTTCCAAGCCGCGCAAAGCCTTTTGGAACGACTCCTCAAAGGTGCGCCCAATCGCCATGGTTTCACCCACCGATTTCATTTGCGTGCCCAAAGTCGAATCTGACATCGGGAACTTTTCGAACGCAAAGCGCGGCATTTTGGTGACTACATAATCGATCGATGGCTCAAAGCAGGCAGGCGTTTTTTTGGTGATATCGTTCTGAATTTCGTCCAAGGTATAGCCGACGGCCAGTTTGGCGGCGAACTTGGCAATTGGGAATCCAGTCGCCTTAGACGCCAGCGCCGAACTGCGTGAAACACGCGGGTTCATTTCGATCACGATCAAATCGCCATTGGACGGATTGACCGCAAACTGCACGTTTGAACCGCCCGTTTCGACGCCAATTTCACGCATAATTGCAAAGCTGGCATCGCGCATGCGCTGGAATTCGCGGTCGGTCAGCGTCTGCGCTGGGGCGACGGTAATCGAATCGCCGGTGTGCACACCCATCGGATCCAGGTTTTCAATGGAGCAGACGATCACGCAGTTGTCCTCGTGGTCGCGCATCACCTCCATTTCGAACTCCTTCCAGCCAATCAGGCTCTGCTCGATCAGGATTTCGCCGACCGGCGACAAGCGAATGCCGCGCGCCGCGATGGTTTCAAATTCCTCCTGATTAAAAGCAATGCCGCCGCCGCTGCCGCCCATGGTGAAAGCTGGCCGGATCACACAGGGCATTCCCATCTCCTTAACCGCATCTTTGGCCTCGGTCAGGGTGCGCGCAATACGCGACGGGGCACTGTTCAGCCCAATTTTGTCCATCGCCTTGCGGAATTTGTCGCGATCTTCGGCCTTGTAAATCACATCTGCGCGCGCACCAATCATTTCGACGTCGTACTTTTCTAGCACTCCGTTTTCATGCAACGCCAGTGCAGTATTCAGCGCAGTTTGACCACCAAGCGTCGGCAAAATGGCGTCCGGGCGTTCCTTGGCGATGATTTTCTCGACGAACTCCGGCGTGATGGGTTCGACATAGGTGGCGTCTGCCAATTCCGGGTCGGTCATGATCGTCGCCGGGTTGGAATTCACCAGCACGATTCGATAACCATCCTCCTTCAGCGCCTTAATGGCCTGGGTTCCGGAATAGTCGAATTCACAAGCTTGACCGATAATGATCGGACCAGAGCCAATGACGAGGATGGAATCCAGATCAGTTCTTTTGGGCATGGGGGATGTCAGCCGATTTAAATCATTCTAGCAGCAACCCACGGCCAAAATGCCAGCATCCCGGCGCCAATTTCAATCAGCCGAAACTACGCTGAATCTGCAGCGCTAAATCGCGCGGCGCTTGCCCTGGCACAATGACGCATTCGCCTGCTTGGAGCGGTAGAATCACGTCTACGCTGCTTTTTGCCTTTTTTTTGTCACGCCCGATCAAACGCGTTAATTCGGCCGTTGTCGGCAGCTTGCCTGGGTATTTCACCGGTAAACCGCAATGCTCAAATAATTCCAGCATGCGTTGCCGATACGTCGCTTTGGCAAGGCCCTGATCCACCGCCATATCCAATGCGCATTGCAGGCCCAGCGCCACCGCCTCGCCGTGCGCCAGCCGTCTCGGTCCCGCTGCCGTCTCCATAGCATGCCCAAAGGTGTGCCCCAAATTCAACAACTTACGACGTCCGTGTTCGAGCGGATCTTCTTCGACGATAGTGCATTTCACCTTCGCCGTGGCGCGGACAATCGCCAGCATGTCGGCGCCGCAACTGCGTAGTTGCGGACGACTAGCTTTTTCCAGACGTCGTAACAAGCTGGGGCTGCCAATCATTCCCGCCTTGACCACCTCGCCCATGCCACAGCTCCAGTCGCGTTCGGCCAAGGTGCTCAAACTGGCGACGTCGGCGAGTACAAATTGCGGCATATGGAAGGCACCGAGCAGGTTTTTGCCCTGCGGCAAATTAACTGCAGTTTTTCCGCCGATTGCAGCGTCGGCCATGCCTAGCAGTGTGGTTGGTAGGGCTGCCCAACGCACTCCGCGCATGTAGGTGGCGGCGGCAAATCCAGTCATGTCGGTAGTGATGCCGCCGCCTACTCCAATCAACAAACCGCCACGATCTAAACCAGCACCAATCATGCGCTGAGTCAGCTTTTCTAATTCGGCCAAGCTCTTGCGCTTTTCGCTCGGCGACCACGTCAGAATTTTGGATTCGACGTTTAGCATTTGCAATCCGGCCAGCAGGGAATTGTGCATTGCTGTTTTGGCGCCGCGATCCAAAACCGCGACCACACGAGTCGGCGGCGTTTCCAACTGACGGATCAATTTCGGTAAACGCTTGGCGACCATGCCGAGGCCAAAAACGGGATTGAGAGTCATGATTTTTCTGCGTTAGGGTAATTCGCTAAATCGATCATTTCTTAAATCGCTTGCGACGTTCACGCAGTTCGATGATGGCTTGCTGCGCCTGCTTTTTGTCGCGGCGGATCAAATATACAAAGCCAATGACGAAGACCAAAAACAGCGTCAAGAAGACTTGCATGATTTGGCTTTCTAGCATCGAGGTTTCGATTTTGCGTTCGCGTACCCCAGCAATCACAAATACCGGCGTCCGACGTTGGTTGCCTTCTTTGTCTTCGAATGCCCACATGCGCAAGAAGTAACCAAGTAACTCATGGCGCAATCCCAAGCCTTTGAATGCATCACGACTGGGCGCGGCAATGCGTACAAATTGATCGCCGAATTCGTACTTGTTAAGAAAGGCATGGCTGCCAAATCGTAAACGTTGCGGATTTTCTGGACTTGCCTCAGACCACTCCAAAACAGGTTTTCCGTACAGTTTTAGGGCTTTGCCGCGATAGGGTGCGGGGTCGGCCGCCAACGCTAACAGCAATTTTTTGTCGAAGTGAACCGCGTTGTCAAATTCCTCGTCATAGCGCTTTTCATCTGTCGCCAGAGTGGAGACAAAGTTTAATAGGTGCCAATAACCGGCATCCTCAATTTCAGTACGGCCACCGAAGACGTCATCTTTCACTCTGCCAAGTAGAGCAAAATCGAGATTGGTGGCTGGCGGATCTTTGTGCACCGATGGCCGCAACCCGCGACCTACTAATAGTGGCGCGGTTACTTTTTCGCCTTCGATCAGTTGCGAATAAATCTTGTAGTAAAAACCCTCGACAACGACGTACATGCCGTCGCTGCCAAACAATTCTTCCGGTGGATTTAGCGAAACGTAAAAAAAGTCTTTGCCTTCGTCCGTGCGGATCCAAGTCCAGGTCTCTTCAGGTCCATCGACGGCACGCTTTTGAATGCGTAAATCCTTGACGTCGCCGCGCAAACGATAGGGAGTGCCGCGAATCTCTTTGGAATTAGCTTCAACGGTTTCGAAATCCAAGGTTGGTGAGCCAATTGCATCCAAGTGGCCTGGGTGCAGAGATTGCGACAAGCTGAGCAAGCGTGAAAACGGCAGGGATTCCAAAACCAACCGCTCCGACGCAGTGGCATCTTTGGCTTCAGCCAATTCATCAATATCTACTGGCGGAAATACCACATCAACCGGTCCGGCCTGGTCTTCCGTAATCGGCCCTGGCAAGCGGAAGTCATCCTTGTCCAAGGGGCGGTTTTGGATATATAGGAATACACCGATGGCCAAGCCCAGGCCGGCGGTCAGCAGAACCAAGCGCACGCGCTCACGACGTTGCAGCGGCCCGCGCCGCTTAAGTCGTTCTAGTTCTTCCTTTTTGCTAAGTTTGGGGGGCGTTGAGGAAGTCATGAAATCTATTTACGGTATGCGGCTGCTGCGGCGACGAAACGCGAAAAAATGGCTTTACTCGCATTAGAATCGGGGGCCCGCTCAGGGTGCCATTGCACACCAATGGCAAAAGTTTGGCCGTGTACTTCCACCGCTTCAATGGTGCCATCATCAGCTAGGCCAGTGACTTGCAAACGATCGCCAGGTACGTCCTTGAGCGCCTGATGATGGAATGAAGGCACCGTCAAACAGCGTGAATTAGTGATTTGGGCCAAATGGCTCTGTTCGAGTAATTGCACCTGGTGTTCCACCCCTTTGGTGTGCTGGTGGTGGCTACTGAGGTGTTGCACAAAACCAGATCCGCGCAACAAACCCAAAGCTTGCATGCCAAAACAAACCGCTAGCAGGGGCATGTCTAGCTGCAAAACGCGCTCCAATAAGTCCAGGTTCATCTGTTGCTGCTCGGCAGGCACCGGCTTGCATTCCGGCGTCGGCGCCGGCCCGCCCTGGAAACGCAAATCCATGTCGTCGCCACCGGTGGCAACTATGCCGTCGACCCGATCCAGCAGCAAATCCAAATCCTCGGCAGTGGCGTCGCCTGGAATCAAAACCGGCACGGCGCCAGCGCGACGCAAACATTCACTGTAGTCAGTAAACAGCTGGTAGCGCCGCCGCCCTTGGTACCAGGGCGGGGCAATGACTTCGGTGGTTAGCCCGATCACAACCCGGGAGGCGTCGGCCATGGCCCCTATACTAAGCCGCCCCATGTCTCTTCTGTACCTTCTGCTTGGTTTGGGCGGCCTTTTGATCGGGGCCGAATTGGCGGTGACCGGCTCTTTGGCCCTGGCTCACCGCTGGCGGTGGCCGACTTGGGTCACCGGCGTCATTTTGTTGGCGCTAGGCACATCGTTGCCTGAGTTGTTTGTGAGTGGTGCTAGTGCGCCAGCACATCCCGACCTTGCGTTGGGCGCCATCTTTGGTTCCAACGCCATTAACGTAGGCGGGGTGCTGGCGATGATGCTGGTTTTACAATCGCGTGGCGGCATTCCGCTGCGGCAAACGTCGTTAGTGGCGCTCATCATGTTGACGCTGGGAAGCGTGATTTCATTTTGGGCCTTTGGCAGCACCGAGATTCCAGCTTGGGCAGGCCCAACCTTAATGGCGATGTACTTGGCGCTGTTTTTTTCAAGTGTGCTGAGTGGAACACCGAGCACTCCAGATGATCCTGAAGCCGGAGCTCCGGGGGAGGGATTGGCCACCACTTTGCCGCGCGCTTTTGCCATCACTGGAGCCGGTTTTGCGATGTTGGCTCTGGCCGCAGGTTGGTTTTTGGAGGGAGCGCTCGCCATCGCCGAGGCTTTGGGCTGGGGGGCAGGTTTTGCAGGCTATTTGATTGCCGCCGCCGGCACTTCCGCGCCGGAATTTTTCACCTCCTATAAGGCCATGCGCAAAGGTGCCGTCGGCGCGGTGTTTGGCAATGTGCTGGGCTCCAACGCATTCAACTTACTGGTGGTAGGTGGGGTGGTCTGCTTTCGGGCCGGCGTGCCCTTGAATCCAGAACAGGTGAAGCCGCAACTTTGGGTGAACTTGGCATTCTGTCTAGTCTTGCTACTGCCAATGATTTTCCGTCGCAGTGGCGGCCGGCGCACCAAAACCGGCGTCCTCGGTGGCCTGCTTTTGATCATTGGCTACATCGCCTCGGCGTGGTGGATAGGTAGCGCTCCGCAATAACCAGGTGACGGTCGATCAGCAGCGCTTCATCTTGCCACAGCCATGGTGGTGCGCCATCCAGCGGTGATAAGATTCCGCCATGGAATATCGAGCTCCAGCGCCCGAGAATTCAGCACCGCTGAGCGTCGGCCAGATCGCTGAAATGGTCGGCGGCAGCGTAGAAGGCAACGCCGAGGTTTTGATTTCTGGCGTGCAGTCGATGGAAGGTGCCAATGCGGACGATGCGGTGTATCTTTCTCCGGGAGCACCGAAAGCGGTCCAGCATTCTTACCAGAACTGCCGAGCAGGTTTGGTTTTCGCCCATCCCGGCGCTGACCTCAAAACGGCGGTCTGTTGCATCCGAGTGCCACAGCCAGCGCTTGCCGCGGCGTTGTTGTCGCAACATTTTCACCTCGCCCAACCGCGCCTGACTGGAATTCATAAACACGCTGAAGTGGATGACCGCGCGCGCGTAGGCGCAGGTGTGACTTTGCATCGCGGTGTGGTTTTGGGGCCAGGTGTGGTCATAGGAGATGGCTGTGTACTGCACCCAGGAGTGGTCATTTACCCTGGTGTAAGTTTGGGTGCCGGCTGTGTAGTCCATGCCAACGCCGTTATTGGCAGTGATGGCTTTGGTTATGAATGGAGCGGTCAGGGTCATGAAAAAGTACCGCAAATTGGCGCTGTTGAAATCGGCCGCGGGGTAGAGATCGGCGCTTGCACTACCATCGATCGTGGTACCTTCGGAGCGACTCGAATAGGCGACGGTTGCATCATTGATAATCAGGTGCAAATCGGTCACAATTGCCAAATAGGACGTTTTGTGGTGCTTTGCGCCCAGGTCGGATTATCTGGTTCTACCGAGGTTGGAGACGGTGCCATTTTGGGTGGCCGCGCCGCCAGTGTCGGCCATTTACGAATCGGTGCTGGTGTGCGCATGGCCGGAGCTGCCGTCGCCACCAAAGATGTACCCGACGGTATGACTGTGGGCGGATATCCAGCTTGGGATATTCGGTTGGAGCAGCGCATGCAGGCGCGCATTCGACGCATGGCGCGGTAGTTTGTTTGCCGGCAGTAACAACTTTTGTTGCTAGCTAAGCGCCAATTAGGCAGCTAACTGCCAGTGCAACTGCAGCAAGTTTTGGCGGTGCTGCGAAAGCCCCAGGGCGTGCAACGCGGTTTGAAAATCCATCCAGCCCATTTGAGCCACTTGCTTGGCGTCGGCGGCGCGGGTGAGGCCTCGAGTCGGTATCGCCACGGAAGATTTTCGCAGCCGGAAGCCGACTGGCCAACCCACCAGATGCAAATCGCCGACGTCTTCCTCAATGCCCAGCGCCGGGCAATGTAGGTCGAAAGGATTGGCTAATCCGATTTCGTCACGCACAGCGGTAACCGCCGCTTGGCGCAAATCTTGGTGGAACTGAATGACGCGCACCACCGGCCGCCACAGGGATTCGGCGCTGGGCTGGGGGCGCAGCAGCAGGTATTCCAGTCCATCGCTGGTGTCGCGGTAAACGAACACATTGACCTCATGGCGCAGGCCGTGGTCACCAAAATCGTCGGGGTGGAAGCGAGAATGCATTTTCATTGCCTCTTGCCTTTAGACTACCCCAATGCAGCGGTTGTCGTCGCTTTGGAAAGAAATCTGCGCCCGGACGGACTACGAAAAGTGCGAACGGCCCCGTGCTGCGCGCTTTTCGAACCAGGCGATTCTGGATTTATTGCAACAATTAGGGCAGCCTCAGTTCAAATACGCCAGCCTGCACGTGGCCGGATCCAAGGGCAAGGGCAGA
>JACNIZ010000189.1 GCA_014382805.1 Planctomycetota bacterium | reverse complement strand
ATGTGGCGTCCTTACATCCGCTCGACCATGGATTATGTACCCGGCGCTGAGCAGAAGATTTGCTTCGACAAATTCCATGTGGCGAAACACCTTGGAGGGGCAGTGGATCAGGTGCGGCGCATGGAGCACGCCGATCTTTTGCGCGAAGGAAATGATCAATTGAAAGGAAGTAAATATCTTTGGCTGCAGAATCCAGGGAACATGTCGAATCGACGCTGGCAGTCTTTTGCGGAATTACGGGCAAGCAAACTTAAAACTGCGCGCGCTTGGCACATGAAGGAAGTGGCCATGAGCCTTTGGGATTACGTCCACCCCACCTGGGCAAGGAAGGCCTGGAAGAAGTGGCTTGGATGGGCAGCTCGCTGCAGATTGCATCCCATGAAATCGGCAGCGAAAATGATAGGGAAACACTTACAAGGGATCTTGAATGCTGTGGTGAAAAAGGTGAGCAATGCTGGGGCGGAATCGATCAACTCCAAGATCCAAAAGATCAAGAGTAGAGCATGCGGATTTCGGAACCGCGAGCGTTTTCGGAACGCGATTTACTTTCATTGCGGCGGGCTGGATTTGTACCCGAGACTAGGGTCTACCCACACGAAATCCTGAAGCCCAAAAACCGAATTCAGTCAAACCTCAAATCAGTCCTCCCCAAGTCCAAGTATTCCCGCAATCCAAAAACCCCAATAATCCTCACTACCCAACCGCCCTCTTGGTGCCATTTGTAGTAACCGCGTTTCTGTTTTGTGGGAGAGTTTGCCTCGGCGGCAAGGATTACGCTTCGCTTCATCAAAAGCCGCCGAGGCAAACTCTCCCACAAAACACAAAAACCCAAACAAAAAAAAACGGGAGCACCCGAAGGTACTCCCGTGAAAGACAGTCGATCCGCCTTATTTTTCTGCAGCTTCAGCATCCTTGAGAATCTTCTCTTGGATGTAAGCCGGCACTGGATCGTAACCATCTGGCTCCATGGAGAATGTTCCACGACCAGCGGTTAGGCCGCGAATGGTGCTGGCGTAACTGAACATTTCAGCGATCGGTACGCGACCGCTGATCTCACGAATGAGGCCGTCCATGGTCATTTCTTCAATGGCCACACGACGGGTATTCAAGTCGCCAATCACATCGCCGAGGTATTCCTCTGGCACCTGAACGCTCAGCTTCATCACTGGCTCCAGGATGGTGAAGTTGTTGTCCAATGCCTGACGGAAGGCTCGTTGGCCAGCCAATGTAAACGCCAATTCACTGGAGTCTACATCGTGCGACTTACCATAGTGCAGGTTAGCCTTAATGCCAACGTACTGGAAGCCCAAACGACCTCCACCCTTCATGGAGCTGTCGATGCCCTTGCCGACGGCAGGGATGTATTGCGCCGGAACCACGCCACCTTTGGTGGTGTCCTCGAAGACCACATCTTCGCTGTACTCGTCCAACGGCGTAAAGATGACGTTGACCACAGCGTATTGGCCCGAACCACCGGACTGCTTGACCTGCTTGCCTTCGATGTCCTTTTCGGTCTTCAAAGTTTGACGGTAAGCAACGCGCGGTTCGCCGACGTTAATCGGGATCTTGTAGTCACGGTTAATCCGCGTGACCATGATCTCGAGGTGCAGCTCACCCATGCCAGCGATTACGGTTTCGTCGGTTTCCTTATCGGAGGTAACGCGGAAGGACGGATCTTCACGAGTTAATTTACCGAGCAAATCGCCCAACTTGTCGCGGTCGCCAGAGGATTTTGGCTCAATCGACATGGCGATAACTGGCTCCGGGAAATCCATCGACTCAAGCAAGATGACTTGCTTCTGATCGCACAAGGTATCGCCAGTAATGGTGTCCTTCAAACCGACCACGGCACAGATATTTCCAGCGCGCACAGTGTCCACTGCTTCGCGCTTGTCGGCGTGCATAAACATCAAACGGCCGACGCGTTCCTTGCGCCGGGTACGCGGATTGTAAATCTGGTCACCACGAGTCAACGTGCCGGAGTACACACGTACAAAAGTCAGGTCGCCGTTCGGGTCGCCAACGGTCTTAAACGCTAGCGCTGCCAACGGGCCGTCGCTATTCGGATGACAAACGATTTTAATGTCCTTGTCCTTTGGATCCGTACCAACGATTTCGCCCTGATCCAGTGGGCTAGGCAACAAGTCGACAATGGCGTCGAGCAATGGGTGCACACCTTTGTCGTGCAGCGCTGACCCGCAGAACACCGGAATGGCGTGGCCAGCCAGCGTGGATGCACGAGTAGCCCTGAGCAGTTCTACCTCGGTAAGTTCTTCCCCTTCGAGGAATTTCTCAACTAGGTTGTCATCGATCTCGACGATTTTTTCGACCATCTCCATGCGCCGAGCTTCAGCCAATTCGAAGTATTCATCCGGAATGGCGTCCATCTCTTCCATGGCAGGGCCGTCGCCTTCGGTGAAGCGGAACGCCTTCATCGTGATCAGGTCAATCAAGCCCCAGAAATCCTTCTCTTTGCCCATTGGCAACTGCATGCGCACACCGTTGGCACCCAAGCGGTTGAGAATGGTTCCATAAGCGAAGTCAAAGTCAGCGCCGATGCGGTCCAGCTTGTTAATAAAGCAGATACGCGGCACGCTATAACGGTCAGCTTGACGCCAAACGGTTTCGGACTGGGCTTCTACACCAGCGACTCCATCGAACACGCAAACGGCACCGTCTAGTACACGCAAAGAACGCTCCACCTCAATGGTGAAGTCCACGTGTCCAGGCGTGTCAATCAAGTTGACACGGTTGTTACGCCATTCGTACTGAGTCGCCGCCGAAGTAATGGTGATACCCCGTTTCCGCTCGTCCTCCATATAGTCCATCGTCGCCTCACCATGGTGAACCTCACCTATGTTGTGAGTACGGCCGGTGATGTAAAGAATCCGCTCAGTAACGGTGGTCTTACCAGCATCAATGTGAGCCATGATGCCGATGTTACGTAAATTTTGGAGGCGCTTAAGCTCCGAGCCTTTAAGCTCCGGAGGCGCAGAAATCGCGGGAGAACTCATGATGATTAGCGGCGTGCTAGGTTTTGTTCGTTGGGGCTAGTTGCACTGTGGGCGCAGCCCCCAAGCTTGAAAGCTATGGAAGCTAAGCTCCCAAACGCGTTGGCACGAAGTCAGCGGACTTACGCCAAGCCATTTTTGGCGCCCCCCCCTGTAATCGTGAGCCCGGTATTTTAATGGTTCAACCTGCCGCTGGCTAGTGGTAGATTTTTGCCACCCTCGCCGCCCCCTACTCATGGCCTTCTCCCGCAAGCATTCCTCAGAGCTCAAACTGCAAGTTCCAGGCTCTACTTCTAATGTTGGGCCAGGCTTCGACAGCTTCGGAATTGCCTTGGATCACTTGTTGACTATCCACTGGCAACCCAACCCAAAATTGGAGCTGATCCGGCAAGGATTGCTGCAAGAATCCACCCTGACCGCTGGACGAGACCCCATCGTTCGCGGCATGCGGCGGGCGGCAATATTGGCCGGAAAGGCACTTCCACCGGGAAAAATCACCGTGAATGGGAGTTTCCCTCCTGGCCGAGGCCTAGGCGCCAGTGGTGCGGGATTGGTCGGCGGCTTGCTCTTGGGGAATCGGCTCACAGGCAATAATTTGGATCAATCTGAGTTGCACTTGGAGGCGATCGCGTTGGAAGGTCACCCCGAAAATGCCACCGCGAGTCTGCTCGGCGGTGCCCATTGGTCGGCTCCGGCGGGCGACGGTAAATGGCACCATTTGGCTGTACATTTACATAAAGATTTACGATTTTTAGTGGTTGTTCCGCCCTATCCACTGGCCACAAGCCGCGCCCGGGAGGTATTACCGACGTCGGTAGCCTTCTCCAGGGCAGTGCAGCAAGCACGTCGCACGCCAATATTATTGGAAGGTTTACGCACCCTTGATCCAACCATGATTCGAATCGGCGTCGAAGATGATCTACACGTTGCATCGCGCTTGCGATTACTGACCGGCGCGAAATCAGTGTTGGAATATGCCGACGCCAACGGGGCCCTGGGTGCCACTCTTTCTGGGGCGGGCTCGGCGCTACTCATTTTGACACGCACCGGGGAAATGCAAAAACTGGAAAGCAAACTAGCCTTGCGAGTGATGCGGTTATGGGGCGAAAGTGGGCGCGTGATCAATGCCCGCGCCCTCCTACAGGGCGCGCATTTCGCCTAACTACTCGTCGTCTTCGGTTTCGTTGCTGAGTAGGACCAAGCGGTCGTTACCGGATACGCTTTGCCCTTGGGAAGTCAGTACCGCATTGACGATGCCTCCATGCTTGGCGCAGATTTCGTTCTGCATTTTCATCGCCTCCAAAACCACCACGCATTGACCAGCCTCGACACGGTCGCCGATTTCTACCCTGACTGCAACTACGATGCCAGGCATCGGCGCCAACAGAGTTTCTACCTTGGGAACGTTATCGGCAATCTCCAACGCCGCCTTTTCGCGTTCATCGGTAGCAAAGATGATGAAGCTTTCGCGACCCATCGTGATGCGTAAGTTCTGCTGATCGACCTCATCGATGGACGGCGCAAAACTGCGATTGCCTATGCGCGCAGCATATTGACCTAAGGAATCGACGGCCAAAAAGTCCGCTTCGATTTCACGGCCGTTGCAATTAACGACAAATTCGGTTTCACCGACTCGGTCCACTTCAATTTCGAAGCTGCTGCCACCTTCTACGTCGACGTAATACTTCATCAGTAGACCCCCCGACCCATGCGGGCGCGCTGCGCCATTATCCAAGGCGACAGTCCTGATTTGCGTCCATTGCGGTCAGGAGTTGGGGTTTTACTGATTCGCATCAGCACCGCCAAAATGGCCGCAACTTCTTCTAATTCAGTTTCTCCTCCGCGCCCTTCTTCCAAGTAGCGTTCTAAAAAACCTGTGTCATATTGCCCAGTCGCGAACTCTGGGCTTTGCAATACATTCCAAGCTAGAGTTGCGTTGGTGCGAATGCCGCCGATATGAAGTTCATGCAACATACGCATCATGCATTGAATGGCGCCGTCGCGAGTTTGGCCATGCGATACCAACTTGCCGATCATAGAGTCGTAATAAGGAGTGACTTCCATGCCGCGGTAAGCCGCTGAATCAATGCGTACCCCACGGCCTCCAGGCTCGCGCAAGTTTTCAATGATGCCTAACGACGGAATGAAGTTCTTTTCAGGGTCTTCAGCATTGAGACGAACTTCAATCGAATGGCCACGCGGTTTTAAATCGCCTAGTCCGTGAAGTTCTTCGCCGCGAGCAACGCGAATCATTTGCTCAACCAGATCCACACCAAAAACTTGCTCAGTGACCGCGTGTTCCACTTGCAGGCGAGTATTCATCTCGAGAAAAAAGAACTCGCCTTCGGAATACAAAAACTCAACGGTACCTGCGCTGCAATAATCCACCGCCTTGGCTGCGCGGACGGCGGCGGCAGCCATATTTTTTCGCGTTTCTTCACTCAAGCCGTTGGCTGGGGCCTCTTCAATCATCTTTTGGTGACGCCGCTGGATAGAGCACTCACGGTCGCCCATAGCTATCACGTTGCCATGACTATCCCCTACGATTTGCACTTCGATGTGGCGCGGCCGACTTAAGTACTTTTCCAAATACATGCGGCCGTCGCCAAAAGCATTGAGGGCTTCACCGCTAGCGGTACGAAACGCGCTAGCCATGGAATCGCAGTCGTGCACGATTCGGATGCCCTTGCCGCCGCCACCAGCTGACGCTTTGAGCATGACCGGGTAGCCAATTTCTTCCGCTGCCAAAAGTGCTTCGGCTTCGTCGGCGGCTGGTTCGGTTGTGCCGGGAACCACGGGAACTCCAGCAGCAATCATCGCCGCTCGCGAGGCCAGTTTGTCACCCATCAATTCCATGGCGTGCGGCGGCGGTCCAATGAACACCAATCCAGCCGCGGTGACGGCTCGCACGAAGCCAGCGTTTTCACTCAGAAAACCAAAGCCGGGATGGATGGCGTCGGCGCCGCATTGCAAAGCGATTTCAATCATTCGATCGCCACGTAAATAGGACTCTGCCGGTGTTGGGCCGCCCAAGTGGTAGGCCTCATTTGCCAATCGAACCGGCAAGCTGTTGCGGTCGGCGTCGGAATAAACGCTGACTGTATTCAGCCCCATTTCTTCACAAGTACGCAAAATCCGCAACGCAATCTCACCACGGTTGGCGATCAGAACTTTGGCGATAGGCTTGGTGACGACTGACATTGCAACAGGGAGGGCGGAGCTGATTACAGCGGAATGGAGCCGTGTTTTTTGGCCGGCATGGAAGTTCGTTTGGTCGCCAGCAACGACAGTGCCCGGATCAACTGGCGACGTGTTTCCGATGGTTTAATAATGTCGTCAATAAAACCGCGTTCGGCAGCTTCAAACGGATTAGCAAAGCGATCTTCATACTCTTTAACCTTTGCAGCCTCGGCGGCTACCGGGTCATCGGCATTCTGAATGTCACGACGAAAAATGACCTTGGCGGCCCCTTGGGCACCCATCACCGCGATTTGAGCAGTGGGCCAACCGACGTTCCAGTCACCACCAGTGGATTTGCTCGACATCACGCAATAGGCGCCGCCGTATGCCTTACGGGTAATTACAGTCAGCTTGGGCACGGTGGCTTCGCAGTATGCATATAGCAATTTGGCCCCACGCCGGATGATGCCACCCAGTTCTTGCTGAGTGCCTGGCAGAAAACCGGGCACGTCCTCAAAGGTGACGATGGGAATATTGAATGCGTCGCAAAAACGCACAAAACGGGCCGCTTTTTCACTAGCATCGATATCCAACACACCTGCCAAATTCATCGATTGATTGGCAACAACGCCGACCGGACGGCCATCCAAACGTGCCAAGCCAATCAAAATATTTTGCGCGAAGTGGGGCTGAATTTCAAAAAATTCGCCGCGGTCCATAATCGCGAAAATGACCTCATGCATATCAAACGGCTGGTTGGGCGACTCAGGAATGAGGTCGTCTAATTCTAGCGCCAGACGATCAATCGGGTCGTCGCACGTCCGCCGTGGCGGATCTTCGGTGTTGTTTAGAGGCAGAAATCCAAACAATTTGCGCACCTGTGCTAGGCAATGGGCGTCATCGTTGCAAGTGAAGTGGGAAACACCGCTAATCGAAGCGTGCACTTTGGCACCGCCCAGATCTTCACTAGTAACATCTTCATGAGTCACGGTTTTTACGACGTCAGGTCCAGTGATGTGCATATAACTGGTGCCGTCGACCATGAATATAAAGTCAGTAAGCGCTGGCGAATAAACTGCGCCGCCGGCACAGGGGCCGAGGATTGCTGAAAGTTGCGGGATCACGCCACTGGCTTGCACGTTGCGCAAAAACAGGGTGCTATATCCAGCCAAAGAAACTACGCCCTCCTGGATCCGCGCTCCGCCCGAGTCATTGAGGCCGATCATCGGAATACCCATCAACATGGCTTGATCCATGACATGGGCGATTTTGCCAGCATGCTCTTCAGACAGACTGCCCCCGAAAACGGTAAAATCCTGGCTGAAGACGGCAACAGGCCGACCCTCAATTAAGCCAGTTCCAGTGACCACGCCATCACCCGGGACGCGGTTTTCACCCAGTCCAAAATTGCTGCTGCGATGAGTCACAAAGGTGCCAAACTCCTGAAATGAGCTCTGATCCAACAACAGGTCGATACGCTCGCGGGCGGTAAGCTTGCCTTTTGCGTGTTGGGCTTCAACCCGCTTGTTTCCGCCACCGGCCAGAGTGGCGGCGCGCAGCTTTTCCAACCTTTCGTTAACCTTATGACTCATGGCCTGCCTCGGCTTGAGGGTGATTGTTCCAAGGGCCGTCGCCGCCCTCCACTAATTCCAGTAACACCCCATTGGCAGATTTAGGGTGCACAAAAGCAATGGTGGTTTGATGCGCCCCGGTTCGCGGCTGCGGGTTGATCATTTGAGCCCCGTCCTGTGAACTTTGATCCATGGCTGCTTGGCAGTCGTTTACTGCGAAGGCTAGGTGGTGCAGCCCTTCGCCGTTCTTTAGTAAAAACTTATGGACGGGCGAGTCATCAGATAACGGCTGCACCAGCTCAATGCGGGTATCGCCAGCGTAAAGCATTTGAACTTCCACGCCCTGTTCCGGCACGACCTCGCGCTCGCCAATCCGGAGCCCGTAGCGTTTTTGCCATTCAAGAGTGGCGCGGTCCAAATCTTGGACCGCAATGGCAATGTGATCAACACCTAACAGGCGGGACATGGAGCAGATTATATGCCCGCCTAGGTGTTCCATTTGGAATGCCTTAGAACGACAATTCGTGATTATTGTGCGCTACAGGCGCCGACCTCGATAGGTTTGCGGAAGGAGGCAACCGGATGGCTCCATTTTGCGACGGCATCCAAAGTCGGCAGGCAAAGTCCACCCATTCCGGATCAAATTGGCTGCCCGCGCCATCCATCAGCACCTTCATGCTTGCCAACGTGCCGCGGGCGCTTCGGTAAGAAGTGTGAATACGCAGCGCATCCAGAGTGTCGGCAATGTGCACAATGCGCGATGCCACCGGAATTTGTTCGCGGTAAAGACCTTCTGGATAACCTGCGCCGTCCCATCGTTCATGCTTGTGGCGAACCGCGTCAATGACTGGGTCGCCCGGGCGCAAAAAGGGCTTGAGCAAAGACTCACCGCAAATCGCCGATGCTCGAATAACCCCCCACTCCGTCTCGGACAATCCCGAAGGCTTGTCAAGGATCGATAGCGGTACGACTAGCTTGCCGAGGTCATGCAGAAAACCAGCATGAAAAATGGTTCTCAATTCGTCGTTATTGAAACGGTAGCTGAAGCCGGCCAGTTCCAACGCACTGAATCCGACCCGCCGACAATGGGCTGCTGTAGCTGAACTCTTCTCCTCTAAGCTACTGCATAGGTTGAGGATGGGTAAAGGAAGACGGTTTATTGCTGCGCCTACGGAAATCAGCTTCATAGGATTTCGAAATGGGGACTCTTCCGCATCGGCCTTGTTCCTGCCAACTTAAGGGGAAGTCACATTCGCCCAGCCTATGCTAGGGTAGGAGCAAAGACCCTTAGGCATCCCTCCCCCCTTCCCTTCATGTGCAAAAAATACAACATCCTTAATGCGGCCGCCTATGTGCTCATGGCAGCCCCACTTGCTGCCCAAAGCAACGCCGAAGCTGAACTCGTCATGATTGGCGACGTCATTGCTGGCCCCCTCTCCGCCGAGGTGGACGGAACTCCAGCTGGCAGCATGACCTATCTAATTCCTTCGCTAGGATTAACTGGAAGTAATTACCTGATCAGCCTTTCCGGTGATCCAAACGATTTTCTGACCGTCGGCCTAGACTTGGCTACTGGCGGTACCTATTTCAACACTCCTGCCGACGGCAGCGGCCATACCACCTTCCCTCTGGCATTGCCCAACAACCCGGGTCTGCTGGATGTCCCTGTTTATTTTCAAGCCTTCGCGGCCACCAGTGCCACTACCTTTGAAAAGTTTAGCAACACTGCAACTGTTAGCGTCAATACCGCGAATCGCTGGCAATCGCTGAATCCGGCGCCGGTCGCATCCGCCAACCTCGGCTTTGTGGTTTCCTCCTACGACGCGCAAGGCCTGCCGAAGACTGTTTTCACCTGCGGTGGCGGCCCTTACTTGCTTACCGATGAACTGACTCCCTACCCCACGATCAATCAAGCTTGGAGCTACGACGTAGCGAAGGAAAAGTTCACCCTGTTAGGCGGCACCATGGCGCAAAGCCGCGCTTTCCACAATACGGTGCTGCTGCAAGATGGCCGCATTATGGCCATTGGCGGCGTGATTGGACCGTTTGGAACTGGACCTTATTACACCAAGGTTTTGTCCAGCGTTGAAATCTACGATCCAGCAACGGACTCGTGGACAAATGGCGCCCCTATGAGCCAGTTTCGCGCCGGCTGTACTGCCAATGTTTTGCCTGACGGTCGTGTGCTAGTTGCTGGTGGTACCAAAGGCGGAGCAAACCGCGAGTTGTACAGCGTGGATGACATCATGACCACCTCGTTGCGCACCACCGAGATTTACGATCCAGTTAGCAATACTTGGTCGGCAGGTCCGAGCATGTCCATGCCTAAAGCCGGCGGGGTTTCCATTGCGTTGGATAACGACGAAATCATGATCGCGGGTGGCATCACCTATACCTCGGTTTTCGGTATCAAGATCCCCGATTTCGCCAACGACGTCCAGTTTTACAACCCAAGCACCAATAGCTTCCGCAACAAGAACATGAATGAAAAGCGGGCCTTGTTCGGGATCACCAAGATGAACAATGGCAAGGTGCTACTTTCAGGCGGAGCCGGCGGCGACATCTTCTCGATCGGACCAATCGTGAAACAGGAGGTCTACAACCCGGCCACTAATTCATTCAGTGGCGCCCCACCTTTGACTCGAGCCGTAGCCTTTTCCACCACGGTTGCGCTAGCAGATGGACGCGCCATGGTCGTGGGCGGAGCACGCGGCGATTTGGATGACCCAATTCCGGTCGAGAACGTTTGGATCTACGATCCATTTGCCAATACCACAACCGAGGTCGCATCCATAAATGCCACCCACGGCGGCGCCGTCCCAATCTACACCGGGGGTTGACAAGTACCTGGGCTCTGAGTGATGTCGAGCTCCGCTGGCACGAACGGCACATTGGGGGCGGACACGGTCCCCTCTGACCCGTGGACCGTGTGACTAGAACCACAACACAC
>JACNIZ010000351.1 GCA_014382805.1 Planctomycetota bacterium | reverse complement strand
ATATTTTTTTAGCAGCGGGGCGGATAGCTCGAGCACCGATTTGATTTGTTGTAAATCCGGATCTGCACTTTCCAATTCCTTATGCAGCTCTTGCATGGCCATCTTCAAATCAGTGATCGTGACCGCATCCAGCCAGTCCAACATCTGCTGAACCTGCACCGGCAACGGCCAATGCCCAGATTTTTCAGTCAAACCCTCCACCGCGTGCAGCCTCACCTTGCGGTATTCCTGATCCCGATAAATCTGCTGCGTGCGATAAGCACAATCGACAGTAACCACCGCGTCGGCGATGCCATGCAAAATCCCAATGGCGACGTTCTCTTTCGAACGTTTGCTGTGGCGCACGCTCAGCACATTGCCAGCGTGAGCAACGATGCCGTCTACTAGTTCCGGGTATTCGCCAGCGAACCAGTAGCAGAAAAACGCGCCCTGACTATGGCCGTATAGATAAACGCGATCAATTTCATACGCTTCCCGAAATTCGGCAATCAATCCTGCGAGGTGCTCGCCATCCTTCTTGCCCTGTACAAAATTAAAAGTGCCATTATGCCCCGGCGTCATTCCTTCCGGCGCCACGACGATGTCATTCGGGCGAAACTTTCCGGCTGCAATCGAGTAATTCCAAAACGCCCAGCCCCATTTCAAGCCGGTGCCATGCAGCATCAAAATCAACGCCGGCTTGCGCTTTACCGAAGTGGACGTCGACGCCTCCCCGTCGGCAGTTTTACTAGTTTCCGTCGACAGATCCGGCAGCCGATACCAATACGGCTTATCCGGCGCCGAATTCCACTCCAAAACCTTGCCGACCGGGGCATCAGGACCCGGCGCCACCACTAGATCGGCTTTTTCCTGTGCCATAGCAGCCCCCGAACACAGCCCCCAGAGCAAAAAACAACCCCATCCGCCCGCCAGGCGGCCCGCGAAAGAAGGAAATGAAATACTCATAGTCCCATTATTCCGCGTCCACGCCGCAAGTCGCGCCAACATCCTCAAATCTTTGCCGCAAAACCACCTAGCCGACGGCCGTGCTCCCTGGTAAACTTTGCGCCCTCAACCCTGGGGAGATAGCTCAGTCGGTAGAGCAATGGATTGAAAATCCATGTGTCCGCGGTTCAATTCCGCGTCTTCCCACCAAAGCAATAAGCCTAGCACCCGATTCGGATGCTGGGCTTTTTGCTTTTTGCCCCACGTAAATCAAGGAACGATGGTGATCGAAACCGGCACTGAGCTATAAGCCGGCAATTGGCCAACGGGTGAGGCAATTGCAGCTTGATAGAAGGTGAATCCGACCAAGCCAAAAAAGGAATTCGCCGAAATGGTAGCTGTTGCAGTGGCGTCGCCGTTGGTGTCTAGCACGCCATGAAAATTGGCGTTAGAGAAGGGATACAGGCCGGCAAAAGATTGGTAAACGAGAGCATCCAGATTGAGAGGGATCATGGTGCCATGCCAAACCGGACCAGTACCTGCCCCGGAAACGAGGATCTTGTATTCAAACCCTGCGGCATGTTCGGGGAAGTCAATCGTGTATTGGATAGAGCCTCCGTCAGTAGCCGAAACTACTCCATTACTGGCATGCAGGTAGGGTCGAAAACTGATGACATAAGCACCGCCGGCATCGACTGCACCGTTCGGTGAATCGTGGAGTGGGGCGCCGACTATGATTTCGGAGATCCCATCTCCATTGAGATCGCCGACCTCTTCCATTGAAGAACCGAATTTCATTCCCTCGAAGCCGCCATCTACTCTCCAAAAAGTTGATCCATCCACTCCTGATACGACCTCGATGGATCCTGCATCGCGTGCCCAGCCAACGCCTGTTTCGTAACCATTTTCGGGCCAGCCGATTAACCAATCCGCAATGCCATCACCAGTCGCATCAGTAATGCCCTTGGCCACGAATCCAAATCGCATATGGGATGAGCTATTGCGAATGAACCGATGCAGTATTTCACCAGTTTTACCCGAGTAAACAAATACTTGGTTCCTAGAAGGATCACCAATTATTAGCTCAGAGCATTGGTCAAGGGTGACATCTATAGATCCATCCACCGAAGCCCCAAAGCTGGAACCCCATTGATTCCATTTGAATCGATGCAAAATGTGTCCAGTCACACCTGAAAACACAAAGGCCTTACCACCACCCGAAACATCGTCGATTTCGTCTCTAGCGCCAACAATAAGATCGGATATGGCATCTCCATTCACGTCGCCAGCGCTGGACACCGACTGACCAAAACCCGAGATTGTGTAGGCAAATTGCCGACCATGAACCGTAGTCAAATTAGCCCCGTCCCGCCCGGAATACACATAAGCTGCCCCTCCATCTTGATCCCATGGAGCGCCAACGATGACGTCAGGAAATCCGTCAACGTCATAGTCACCTGCTGACGATATTGAAATTCCGAATGACGAATTCGGCTGCCCATCCCAGGTAAATATCAGTGAACCATCAATACCGGAGAGGGCCAAAACTTTGCCTCCACCCCCAGCCTCAGGAGCGCCGATGGCGCAATCGTCGAATCCATCTCCATTTATATCGCCGATACCTGCCAAAGCTGATCCAAAACCCGAAGCAGTTGCGTCCCCATGCCAGCGCTGAAGGATCGACCCGTCAAGCCCAGAAATAAGCGACACCGTTCCACAATCAGAAATCCCGCCGAAGTCGGCTTTTGGTGCACTGACGAGAAAATCTGGGACGCCATCGCCGTTTGCATCTCCCGCTCCGGCCACAGCGCTCCCAAGGAGGTCACCCGGAGCCGCACCCAGGGCTTTGAAATAGGTTTGAACCTCCCCGCCGACGACCTGGGAATAGGCTGGGGAAAGAAGCAATAGCCACGAAAGAAAAGTTTGGGTTGCGGAAGCGAAGTTCATCACGGCAACAAATGGGAATTGAGGGAAATTACCTGAGCAGGTTCAGGTTGGGTGGGTCTATGTCTTAGTAGTGCGCACGAGACACTATTAGACCAAAAATTAAAAGAGTGGAGCGAACCCTCAGGGCCCACTCCACTTTTTCAATTTAGAAAGGACTTATTCCTTACCGTCTGAATCCTCTGGATTAGAAGATTTTTTTGGCTTGGCCGAACCAGCCATCATCGCGCTCAAGTCTGGCGTGATAGTGACTCCAGAGGCAGACCTGCGAGTGGACTCGACCTTCGGTTTAGGCTCAGCTTTTACTTCCGGCTTGGCTGGTGGCTCGACTTTCGGCCTAGCTGGTGGCTCAACCTTCGGCTTGGCTTCAGATTCCAACTTCAGCTCAGGCTGCGCCACAGGGGCATCATCCGACTTTGACTTTGGCTCCGTCTTGCGACGGCTGGTGCGCTTCGCTCTTTGCCTAGGTTCGCGTTTTGCGTCCTCCTCCTTTTCAGCAGGCGCCGCGGTGGAATCAGCAGCAGCTTTATCGACAGAGTTAGCCGCGGCAGCAGGTTCAACCCGTGCCTCGTCGTCGAGCTTGGTAGCGGCACGTTTGCGGGTGGATTTAGCCTTTTTAGTCGCACGACGCTTACGCACTGGCTTAGCCTCTTCATCGCCCTCGGCAGGAGCAAGCTCAGCTTTAGCCTCTGCCTTGGCATCAGCACCTGCGGCGCCTGCTTCAGCCGAGACATCTGCTTCACCTGCTTCACCTGGACGGGTAGGTCGACGTCGGCGGCGAGGGCGCTTGGCTTTCGGAGCTTGAGTTTCCTGCCGCTCTTCCATTTCCTTTGCTTCGCGGTCGGCTTTGGCCTCGACGTTTTTGGCTTGCTTGTCTTCAGTGACCTCAGGCCATTTCGGACGAGGTGCGACCATGCCAGCAGGAATGATTGGCTTGGCCGGAGCACTGGCTTTGCTTAAAGCAGCCTTAGATTCAGCGGCTTTTTCCTCGGCAGTCAAAGGCTTGACCGGCAATTCCTCGCGCATCGATTCAGTACTGCTTGCGGTGCCACCTTCTTCGGAACGACCACGAGTAGATCGACGTCGGCGGCGGCGGCGCGGGATGGCACGACCCTCCTCCAAATCCACCTTGCCTAAACGCTTGGCTGGTTCTGGATCTTTGAGCGGCGTGGCGTCCTCCGACGAAACTGGGGCGGGCCTGCGACGAGTTTGTGCGGCATTACTGGAACTAGCGGCGGCGGATCCACGATGGGAACTGCTGCGCGAATTCCTACCACCTCTACCCTCTTCATCCGGTCCACCGGAAGCTGCGGACGAACGTGTGGGACGACGCTGGCTTTCACTGCGCTCCGGAATCAGAGCACTCGCCGGCACTCGGTGCATCTTCGGCATACGGTCAGCCGCAGGTACTTCCAAGAACTCGTCCACATAACTCTCAACGTCGTCCAAGGACAACAAAGTCATGTCGAGCATGTCGGTAGCACGGCTGCGAGTAGAAGCATCAGGCGACTTGATTAGTACCAAGCCAGCACCATTGCGCTCGCTGCCGAAAACCTTGACCAAACCGCGGAAGCGCGCAGAGTAATCCTGCCATTGACCAGTCTTGCACTCCAACCACAGCAGACGCCCATTCACGCAGGCCATGTAATCGGCCTCGAACTCGTTGCCAGTTGGCAGCGTGCCCTTCACGTTGAATAGAACCTGATATTGATTGGGCTGCAAATGGCCCGTCAATCGCTTGCTCAGCAACCAAACGACATAGATTTCCAACCAGCCGCCGGTCAAAAACTGCTGAGTCTCCCCGTCTTTCGTCGGGATGACGCGCAGCTGCTTACGCGGCGAGCGATGGTAATAAAAATCCTTCAGCATGCCGTGGCGGTACAGCAAGGTACCCAACTGCACGGCTGCAGAACGTTCGGCTTCGGAGTAGCCATCGATGTCGACGCGCGTGGTGCGGCCAGTAGCCACAGCCCGCTTCATCTTCTCGTAGAAGACCGACAACAGCGAAAAATGTTGCCCCAAATGGCGCGCAAGGTGCTCAAAAGCCTCGTTCCGAGCAAGATCATCTTGCCCTTCGAAGACTGTCACCTGGTGCTTTTTGAGGTAATCAACTAGTGGTCCTGTCGGAGCGTCGTCCGGCGGAACTTTAGCGGGACCGTCTAATCGGCCTCGCTCGGAGAAGGAACCACTACGTGTGCGGCTACCTCCAGAGCTTCGACTACGTCCCCCACGACTCCTGACATCACCCCTACGGGGGCTTTGTGGAGAATCTTGGAGGGCTTCTCGAAGCTTTCGGATTTCATCTTTGAGGTCCCGTAGCTCTTCGGAAAGTTCCAGAGCAGCTCGGGCATCCTCGGGGGAACGCGGCGCGACATCGTCGCGGGACGCTCCCTTGAAGAGGCGTCTGTACAAGCCCATACCCCTATATTCTGCCCCGGCGGGCGGAGCTTCACAAGCATAGTTAACCTGCCGACGTGTTCCTCACCACCCTACTCTGCATTTTGCCACGAATCCCCGTGCAAGAACCACACGCTACAACCATTGAACGTCCCTCCAATCACTTGGTGGGTCAAACCAGTCCTTACTTGCTTCAGCATGTTTACAACCCGGTAGACTGGTATCCGTGGGGTTCGGAGGCATTGCTGCGATCCAAAGCCGAAAACAAGCCGATCTTTTTATCCATTGGCTACTCGGCTTGCCACTGGTGCCACGTGATGGAACACGAATCTTTCGAAAATGAAAAGATCGCTGCATATTTGAACGAACACTACATTTCTATCAAGGTGGATCGTGAAGAAAGGCCGGATTTGGATGACTTGTACATGTCGGCGGTGCAGCGCATGACCGGCAGCGGCGGCTGGCCGATGACAGTTTTTTTGACTCCGGAGCTCAAACCGTTTTTTGGCGGCACTTATTTTCCGCCTGAATCCAAATATGGCCGCCCAGGCTTCCAAGAACTGCTGAACAATATTCAAGACGCCTGGGTCAATCGACGGGCGGACATTGAAAAGTCGGCGGATCAGCTCACCGGCATGTTGAAGGTGGAATTCCCGCCCGCCGATAAAGCTCCGCTACCTAGCAAAGAAGAGCTCGCCACTCTGTACCGCCAGTGGCTGCCAGATTATTCCCAGCGTTTCGACCCGACCTGGGGCGGCTTCGGCCCGGCACCAAAATTCCCACCCACCGGCACTTTGCTGTGGCTCTTGCACCAGCAATCGACCGACGCCCAAAAGATGGCCACCGTAACCCTGCAAAAAATGGCGGCGGGCGGCATGTACGACCAAATCGGCGGCGGCTTTGCTCGCTATTCGGTCGACGAGCAATGGCTGATCCCGCACTTCGAAAAAATGCTCTACGACCAGGGCACGCTGATTCCGGCCTATTTACACGGCTGGCGGGTCAGTGGCGAAGCGCGCTTTGCCGCAATCGCGGCTGAGTGTTGCGATTATCTGTTGCTTGAGCGGCAAGATCCGGCAGGTGGATTTTGGTCGGCAACGGACGCCGACTCGGAAGGCGTGGAAGGCAAATTTTTCGCCTGGGACCTGCAGCAACTGGAGGAAGTGTTGGGCGCAGAAAACGCCAAATTTGCCGCGGTGCGCTATGGCGTGACCGAGCACGAAAGTTTTGAACACGGCATGTCGGTGCTGCAAGCGTCGGCCACCGCGACCGAAGCGGCGAAGAACGTCGGCCTGGATTTGAGTGCGGCGGAAGTAGCCGAGCTTGAGGAAAAAGTGCGTCAAGATTTGTACGACGCCCGCCTCAAGCGCATCCCGCCCGGCAACGATGACAAAGTGCTGACGGCTTGGAACGGTTTAGCCATTCATGCCCTCGCGTTGTCCGGTGCCATGCTCGATCAGCCGCGTTACACCGACGCCGCGATTCAAGCCGCCGAGTTTGCGCTAAGGGAAATGTGGCGTTCTCCTACAGCCGAGCAGGCTGACCACACTCCCGCAGACGAGCAAAAAGTGCTTTACCGTTCCTGGCGCGACGGCCATGCGCAGCACCGCGCGGTACTTGAAGACTATGCCTACTTAAGCCGCAGTTTTTTGACCTTGTTCCAAACCACCGGCGACGAACGTTGGCTGCACCACGCCGAAGAACTTGCTGATCGCATGCTGCGTGATTTCTGGGACGAAGACAGCGCCATTTTCTGGGACACCGACGGTCTGGACGCCACCGTGCTGCATCGTTTGAAATCACCTTGGGACGGCGCAATTCCGTCGCCCAATGCGATTGCGTTGGAAACCTTGCTCGGCTTGCATGCATTCACCCACGACAAAAAATGGCAACAGCCTGCGCTAAGTGGTTTGGCCGCCATTTTGCCGCACGTTAAACGCGGACCCGCAAGCTTCAATTACAGCCTACCGCTATTCTCTTTGGCCACGGATGAGCCTTCGGTTGCCGTCGTCATTGGCAACGGCTCGGCATCGGATCTCGCAAATTGGCGACGCACTCTTTTGAACCGCAAAACGCCGTTGGCTGATTGGTATGTTTTTGCGCCGGTCGCCGTCGCGGACAGCACCCTTGAAATCTTGCAAAACCGCCCGGCTGTAGACGGTAAAACCACGCTTTACTTATGTCGCGGCGCAACCTGTGATGCGCCGGTGAATGAACTTCCTAAATAAGAGAAGTAAGCTGTGATCCATGAGCAGCAGTCCACCCATCGACATCGCCATAGTGGGTGCTGGTGCGGCTGGCATTTTGGCCGCCATTTATGCGGCGCGCGGTGGTGCCCGGGTAACGATCCTGGACGCCACCGCCAAAGCCGGGCGCAAAATTTTGATCAGCGGCGGTGGTCGTTGCAATGTATTGCCGGGCGAATTCCGAGCCGACGCCTTTTACAGCTCCGGCTCCGCAAACGTGCTGCGACGACTCTTCAAAACTTGGCCACTGGCCGAAGTGCGGAGTTTTTTCGAAAATGAATTGGCAGTGGAATTGGTGTTGGAAGAAGAATCAGGCAAGCTATTCCCCAAAGCCAACCGCGCCAAAGTCATTCACCAAGCTTTAATGATCGCGCTGCAAGAGGAAGGCGTCGAGCTCATCAAAGAATGGCCGGTGGCGGAAATGATTAGCCACCCCGATGGCAATTTTTCGCTAGCAAATAACGACGGCCAATGGCTGGAAGCTAAGCGAGTGATTTTGGCGGCAGGCGGTATGTCAGTTCCAAAAACTGGAAGTAATGGAAGCGGCTATCGCTTGGCAAAAAGCCTTGGACATGAGTTGATCCAGCCCTACCCAGCACTGGTTCCGCTGACGACCAAACCCAGCATTTGGACAGAATTGTCCGGCCTTGCTCAATTCGTCAGTTGGACCGCAACTTTCAATCAAAAACGTCTCGCTAGTGGCGAAGGCAATTTTTTATTCACCCACTTTGGCTACTCCGGACCGGCGGCGTTGAACTGCAGCCATTGGTTTGCACGCCAGGGCTGCAAAATTCAGGTAGCGTGGAATGCTTGGGACGCCGAGGCTTGGCAAGAGCTGCTATCCCGAGCAGGCAATCAAACTTTGATGGCGGTCTTGAGTCCACACCTGCCGAAACGCTTCGTCAAAACTTTGCTGCAATATTGCGAGCTTGCCAGCGATCAAAATACGTCGCAGTTGCGCAAAGCGGATCGCCAACGGCTGCTTAACGCACTTTCTAATTTTGAGCTGCCGATCATTGGTACGCGTGGTTTTGATTATGCCGAAGTCACCGGCGGTGGAATTGACCTCAAGCAAGTCGACCCCTCCACCTTGCAAAGCCGACGTCAACCCGGCCTCTATTTTTGCGGCGAAATACTCGACGTCATCGGCGACATCGGCGGCCACAATTTTTTGTGGGCATGGGTCAGCGGTAAATTAGCAGGGTCTCAAGCCGCACGCGACTTGAGACCCGAATGACGTCGAAGGGAATGACGTTATTGTCAGGGAGACCGACGGCTGATGTTTAGAACTCTTCTTCCTCAAACTCGCCGGAAGTAACCATGCCGAAGGTGTTCATCAATTGCAGTGCGGTAGGAATCTGCACCAATAATTGATTGATCAGAAGACCAAAAGCAGAATGACTTTCGGCGTAGTAGCCCTCTGGGGTCACCAATGAAACGGTGGCAGACGATTGCATGACCGCATCAACCACGGCCATCTCTGGCAGCATTTTGAAGTCAAACGGAACGTCGCCAGCATCAAGCGCTTCCAGCAGTGAATTGCCTTCGCTGCGCAAGGTATTCATGGCTTCAACCATCATCGCTTTGCTTTGGTATTCGGCACCGTAAACCTGCGCAACCGGGTACTTAGCAAACAGCTTTGCGGCGGCACGGAATTCGGGCTGCTCACCCAAAACTTGAGTCGTCGCCTGAGCAATGGATTCAAACACAGTCAGACGGTTTCCTTTCACTGCGAACATGACCTCTGGAATACCCGGGCCAAACATCATTCCTTCTTGCAGCGAGTCGGCCAATCCAGCTGGCAATCCAGCAGCCAAAATTTCAGTGACTTTCTCAGGATGGCTAGCTTGCACCCACAGGTCGCCTGGCAAGCTGCGGCCATAATCCTCAGCTCTAGTATTCGAACAGAAAACTGGGCCGGTCTCGGCAAACAACGCAAAAACCATGTTCATAATGTCGGCGGCTTCTTCCGGCATTTCCTCGCCGCTCATTTCCAACATCAAATCAATGCACTTCTGTAGGTCTACCCCGAATTGCGGAAAATTTGCGGCGAACATCATGGTTTGATAAGAATCATGCGGCAGGATGTTCATTAACCCAGGCATATTCACAACTTCGTTGGTGCGCGTTGGGAAGTACTTCTGCATCATGCCTGGTCCATAAACCATGATGCGATCTTCCAGCATCGGCGGCGCCACACTGGTGGTCCAGCTCAAGCCTCTAAATTTATCCAGCTCCAGGATTTCAAATATTTCAACCACTTGCGACGGAATCTCTTCGCCAATCATTTCACTGAACATATCCAAGTTGAAATGATCCATCATCAACCAACCACCGAACAGATCGTCGTTGCTACGGCAACGCGCACTCATGGCTTTCCAACTTGCTAATCCGGTCATGCCACTGCCTGGTTTTTCGGCGGCGCGATTGAGCAGAGCTTGCAGGTATTTAGCACCTTCGGCCTTTTTGTTCACCGGCGCAGCAGCTGGATTCGGACCATCCATTTGCTCAAGTTCGTCGGTGTGAATCACGCCAAATAACAAATTGCCACCTTGCCACCAGGAGCCAATGCCGGCTTCATTCAAAATGGCATCCAAATGCACGTTTTGAGCAATCGCTGGGCTCATTTCCACACCGATGGGCACAAAGCCGCCTTCATTCGCCAGGATCTCCCAGGTCAACCCGAAGGAAAACCGACTGGAGCCAATCAGGCTGCCCAAATCAAAACCCAAGTCCATCGACATGGTGTCAAGCTGCTTCTGCATTTCAGCCTGCAGCGGCGCCAAGGCGTCGGCAATTTGGGCTTTTTTGTACAGCTGGTAAGGAATCGTATGCTCGCCTAGCCGGTCAAAAGGCTCGACGGACATTTCTAGGTAAAGAAAGGTGTCGGCCGGCATGACGTCGGCCGCGGAAGGCGCTTGGACTTGTGGGACCAACAGCGCGCTAAGGGTGAGCAGGGAAAGCATGGTTTGTAGTTGTGAGGGGGTAGCGCGGGAGTCGATTTAGAATTCGTCTTCGTCCAGTTCCAGTAGTTGCCCAGCTTCCATTTGCTGTTGGAAAGCACGGATCATGATGATTGAACTAGCGGGCATGGTGCCGAAAGTGGACTGAGTTTGAAGCAGGATCTTGCCTGGTTGTTGGGTCCAAACAGAGAATCCTGGGTGCATTCTCGGCAGGTTCTTGCTTACGTCCGAAAGCTTGGAAAAATCGACTAAAAGTTCCATGCCTGTGGCGTCCGCGATGGTGCCGGCCAAATATTCCAATTGGAATATTTG
>JACNIZ010000184.1 GCA_014382805.1 Planctomycetota bacterium | reverse complement strand
ACAGGTCGCGTCGGTCCAAGTCAGCAACCACTCAGCGAAGTTAGGCGTATCTTCACTTTGCGACTCAAAATGGTGCGTCCTCCAGGTTGCCAACCTCGGGCGGCCGGGTCATTGGTGGCCGGATGGCGTGAAGGTGATCGCAGGGTCGTGTTTGATGGCGTCGGTGTGCACGCTGCTTTGGACTGCAAACTTGTCGGCAATGCCGCCGATGTGTGGCAGTAGTTCACTGATCCAGGCGCCGCTTTGCCCATACTGTTGAAATTTAAACGTCGACGGTGCGATCGGCAGGCGATCTTGGCCCGACGTCATCGTGGTGATACGCTGCCCCATGCGAATTGAATCGGGCAAATCCTGATCAAAGCGTTCGGTCAATCCCGGCTTGTAATCAAAAGTGTCCAGCTGCGAAAAACCGCCGGCCATGAACAAATGGATCACGCGCTTAGCTTTGCCTTTAGGCATCAAACCAGGAACTGGCGGCGGAGTCAGCGCGGCGGGTCGCGCACTACCGAAAAAAGCCGACGCCGACGTCGGCAGTAAAGCTGCCATGCCTGCACTGGCCAAAATCGCACCGCTGTGGCGCAAAAAATCGCGGCGCCCGATGCCACCTAGATGATTTTGATTGTAGTTATTTTTGCTCATCTTATCGCTCCTTACCGTCGTGTCACCGTTTCATCCAAATTCAAAATCACACTCGCGACGCTAGTCCATGCCGCCAGTTCCACCACCGGGAAATCAGAGTTGAAACTGGCCTCACCAACCATCATCAACTGCTTGGCGCCCTCGGTGTCAGCCGCGAAAACTTCAATTTGACGCAACAACAAGTTGCGCAACACTTCGACTTCTTTAGCTTCGGGATCGCGCGCCAAAACGCGTTGATAAGCGAAACGCAGTCCGCGTTCGAAGGTACCTTCGCGAATGGATGCGCCAGGATCATGCTCGCTTTTCGGCTTTTTCTGCGTGCCGACGCTCATCATTTCAGCCGCCAGCATGCGCGCCGCTTCGACGTACTGCACATCATTCCAAAGCGCCAATGCCTGCAGCGGCGTATTGGTTCGTTCGCGCTGCACAATGCATGACTCACGCGTCGGCGCATCAAACAAACTCATCGTTGGCGGCGGTGAAGTTCGTTTCCAGAAGGTGTACAAACTGCGGCGGTAAAGGTCGTCGCCTTTATCGACAGCAAACTTGGCGGTATTGCTACTGGTGTAACCAACCGCTTTCCATAATCCGTCAGGTTGGTAGGGCTTGACGCTCGGCCCGCCCACCTTATTGACCAGCAAACCGCTCGAAGCCAAAGCCGAATCGCGAATCACTTCTGCATCTAAACGGAAGCGCGGCCCGCGCGCCAACAAACGATTTTCAGAATCCACTTCGGCCTTGGCCGGGTCCCAAGTCGAATCCTGCATGTAAGTCGCCGACGTCACCATCATGCGAATCAACGCGTGCTGGTCCCAATCGGCACGTTGGAATTCCAACGCCAACCAATCCAATAGCGCCGGGTGCGACGGCCATTCGCCTTGAGCGCCGAAGTCACCCGCTGTGCGCACTAAACCAGTTCCGAACAACATCTGCCACAGACGATTCACGTGCACGCGCGCAGTCAACGGATGATCTTCGCGGAATAACCATCGCGCCAAATCCAAGCGCGAAGCACGCGGCGCCATTTTTTCAGCACCAGCCGACGCCTCAACCGGCGCAGCAATTATCAGTGGCGGCAGCAAACCTGGTGTACCAGGCTGAACTTCCTGACCCGGGTCGTCGTACTGACCGCGATTCAACAACCGCGCCGGCCGACGCTCTTGGCGCTCTTCCGCAACCAAAGTGACCGGGATTTTCGCATCCAATGCCGCCTGGTCTTGCAACAACTGCTGTAAAACCGCGTCCTGTTCCTTCCATTGAGGAGAAAAATTTCGCCGGAAATAATTGCGCAGCTCCAGCTCTTCGGCTTCGCTTGGAGCGGGGCTAGGGGGGGCTCTTGCACCCCCCTCATTCCCCCCGGCGGGGGCGACAAATTGCTGCCCCACCGGCGCCCCTCCGCCGGGCTTTTATTCCGGCAGCTTAAAGGGATGGCCAAACCCGCCGCCATAATTCACCACTTTATATAGCAGATGATTTACGCCGTCTTGCAAATTGAGCATCACTTGGTTTTGGTCCAAAGCCAGCGCGCGCTGCACGTTTTCATCGACCACCAATTCGCCGTTCAGCCAAACCTTAATCGCGTCATCACTGCCTAAGGACAGTTCAATTTTCTGGGACCCATTCGAAATCAATTCGCGCTGCAAATACACCACGCCGACGTCGCCCTGCAACATGTGCAATGCACCATCTTCGTATTCTGGATGCTCGGTCCATTCAATCTCGTTGCTTGGACTGGTCAACTCCGGACCGTATTCGGTTTCGAATGCGACCGCCCCGCTATCGGCGGCAAAAAACTGAGATTGCTGCCAAGCGCGACCGACCACTGGTTGATAATCCGGATTCTGCGTCGCCGAAAGTCGGAACTTGCCGATCACATGCTGCTTGTGCACGCTCTCAAATTTCAGCCGCACACGTAAAGTCATGCCTTTGGGCGCTTGAATGGCTTGGATTGCCTGCAGCACCATGGTGTGGCGCTTGTTCGGCTCCGGCAACAATGCCCATCCGGAATTTTGATCCAAATCCAAAACGCCAGCAGTGCCGTAATCCTTTTGCTGATGATCGGCGACTGCTTGCACCAACTCAATGCGATGGAAACGCGCGCTGCCTGGAAAGGAATATTCCAATTCCACTCCCGACATCACCACGTTGCCATTCGTCGAGCGGCCGACGCCACCCGTCGGAGTTGATTGGTCCGGCTCTACTTCCAGTCGAAACGCCGACCACGGTCCGGCTGGCAACTGCGCGTCCAATTCAAAAACTTCTTTATCCGGATTTGGACCTTGCGCCAAGATGTAACCGGCGGCCACTGGGACTAATTCTGAACCGTGGTGGCTGCGCATTTCCCATTGCCCGGGCACAAACCAATCTGACGCGATGGCTTTAGTTTGCTCTTCAACCCAATCCGCCTGAGCGGCATCGGCTTCGGGCATCGGCGCCTCCAAAATGGCGCGCTGGTCAGAAACTTTCTGCTCTAACACAGCCAACTGCTCGACCTGCTCCGGATATGGCGCGCGCATAATTGGCGCCGGTGCAGCGATGTTTTTATCACTAGCATCCTCGGCAATGTTGTTAAAGAACGCGAAGAGTTTGTAGTACTCCTCTTGCGTAACTGGATCAAATTTATGGTCGTGACATTGCGCACAAGCAATACTCATGCCCATGAACACGGTGCCAAAGGTATCGACCCGATCCATTGCGTACTTCGCCAAAAATTCTTCGGCAATCATGCCGCCCTCAGCCGACGTCGCGTTGCAACGCACAAACCCAGTCGCCAAGCGTTGGTCCAATGTAGGCTCCGGCATCAAATCGCCAGCCAGTTGCTCAGTCACAAACTGGTCGTACGGCATGTTTTGCTGATAGGCCTGAATCAACCAATCGCGGTAACGATACATGCTGCGATAGTTATCCAGGTGCAGGCCATGAGTGTCGCCGTAACGCGCCGCGTCCAACCAAAATCGCGTCATATGTTCCGCATACGCCGACGTCGTCAGCAGGCGATTGACCACTTTTTCATAAGCGTTTGCGGCTGGGTCGGCTAAAAATGCGGCGACCTCTTCAGGTGTCGGCGGCAGGCCAGTCAAATCTAAAGTCACGCGCCGAATCAAAGTATTGCGGTCGGCTTGCGATGCCGGTTGCATGCCAGCCCCTTGCAATTCGTTTTGAATGAATGCATCAATGTCATTGTTGCGCTGCCATTCCGCTGGCGCTTCCGGAGCCGGCTTTTCCTTTGGCGGAACAAATGCCCAGTGCGTGGTGTACTTCGCCCCCCCTTCAATCCAGCGCTTGAGCAGACCCTTCTGCTCGGCGGTCAGGGTCTTGCCGGTTTTGGTTGGCGGCATGACCTCCTTTTTGTATTCGGTATTGATCCGATACCAAAGTTCGCTGTCCTCCAAATTACCCGGCTGAATCGCCGCATAACCGCCACGGTCGGCAATCGCGCCATCGAATATGTCCAGCCGTAGTTCCCCCTTACGCGTGCTGATATCGAACCCGTGGCACAGGAAACAGTTTTCGGACAGGATCGGCCGAATTTGACGGTTGAAGTCAATTGGCTCGGTTTCAACCTGTTGCGCAGCCGCGGGAACGGCGAATAACGTCAGCAGGAGGAGGTTTAGGGGCAATTTGGAGGGCGACATGCTGCGGAGAAACGAAGCTGGAGGGGGAAGTCGAGTATAGATTATGGAAGACGTTCCAACCGCGTGATCCTGCCGAGGAAGTTCCAATCTTGCACGTAGATGTTGCCGTCCGCGTCCCAGGCAGCGAAGTGGGGGGACAGAAACTCACCGTCGGCCCATTTAGCTGCGGGCACGCCGTTTTGGGCGCGCAGCCCCGGATCGGGCTGATCGCCGAGTTGCAGCACATGATCGGCTTTTTCATCGACCACGGTCACGCGGCCGGCCAAATCGGAAACCAAAAGCTGATCGCCGTGGCGCTGCACCGAACACGGCCGCCGAAAATGGCCATCGATCAATCGATCAAAAGTGCCGTCGGCGTTGAAAAACTGCAGACGACCGTTGCCGCGGTCAGCGACCACTAGGCGGGATTGACCGTTGTATTCATCCCACAACAATCCATGCGGGGTGGTGAACTTGCCGGCTTCCTTGCCAGGGCCGCCGAAACTCATTTGATATTCGGCGGCGGCGTTATATAGGTGGATCCAATTCAAGCCATAACCATCGGCGACGTAAAAGCAGCCGTCGGGGCGTATGGCGACGGCGGTCGGGTGGTAGCGTTTGGGGTCTGGATAGAGCTCGGATTCGACTGGATATCCAATCTCCCAAACTTTTTGGCCAGAAGTGGTGTACTTGTAAACCATTCCAGTGGAGTGATGCGCCATATATAAAAATTCAGCGCCGTTTTCTTCGTTCAAGCAAATGGAGTGCACGCCCCCGGCCAGGGGTTCGCCCCAATGATTCACCACGCTGCCGTCAGGTTTGCAAACCACTACCGCGTGCTTGGAGTCGGTGCTGAAATAAATCAAACCATCGGCGCCGACGGCAATGCCGCCGTGGGTATTTCCCAACGGCATAGCGGCGGGCATTTTAAGCCAACCGGTATCCCATGCGTAAGCTTGAATTTCGTCGCCGATGCGCAGGCGCAAATCGGGTTCATTGGCTGCCGGAGCGTGGCAACGGGCAAAAAGAACGCCGACTAACAAGGCGGCGGCACCGGTTTTAAGCAAAGATGTCATGGTTCAAAGTCGTGGGGCTCCCACCTTAACCGAACCACGTAGTTGTGTCGCTACAGCAATAGTTGCCAATAGCCGACGTCGACCCAAGAATCAAACTTGTGACCGATTTCGATGGAGTGGCCGATTTTGCTGAAGCCTATGGCTTCGTGGACCTTGACACTGGGGACATTTGGCAAGGCAATCATCGCCATGGCGCAATGAAATTCACGGCCGCGCAGTTCGTCGGCGAGGGCTTGGTAAAGAGGCCTGCCTAAACCTTGCCCAGCAGCGTCGGGGTGTAGGTAAATGGTGGTTTCAACGGAATAGCGGTAAGCGGCACGCGGTTTCCAGGCGGCGGCATAGGCGTAGCCTTGAACGGTTTGCTCTTGTTCGATTATCAGCCAGGGAAAACTGGCGCTGATCACATTGATGCGCTGTTGCATTTGTGCCAGGGTGACGGATTCCTCATCAAAGGTGTAAACGGAATGGCGCACATAATGGTTGTAGATCTCGCAAATACGCGGCGCGTCGGCAGCGTGCACGGGGCGGATTTTCATGGCGTAATTTCGATGCGGGCGCGGCGGCGCAGATAGATGTCGGAATGCTGGTTGAGGTCGGGCACGCCGAGATTGGTGGAGTAGCACTTAAAGGCTATGGCGGTGCCGTCGGCGGATATCGATGGGTACCAAGACTCGCCGTTGCCTTGTTGTTGGTTGCCGCCGACGCTAATGCGTTCCGTCAAGTTGCTGGATAGATCGTGGCAAAAGACGTCGTAGAGTTGATTCGAATCACCGCGCACCAAATTGCTGGCGGCGGAACGAAATACGACATAGCGGCCGTCAGCGGAAATGGCTGGGTCGAAGGATTCAGCATTGGCTTGTTGACCATTGTTGCGCACGTTGACGCGGCGGGTGGTTTGCAAGCTGCGGTCGCGCACAAAGATGTCATTGATTTGATTGGTATCGCCGGGCACCAGATTCGTGGCGGTGGACCGAAACGCCACCCGTGTACCGTCGGCGGAAAGGCTGGGGTAATCACTGCGGTGGTTGGCGGGCAATCCAGTGGCAGTCAGGCTGACAATTTCGGTAGTGCCCAGAAACAAATCATGTAAAAAAATGTCGTGCTGGCCGTTGTTATCGTTGGCGGTCAAATTATTCGCCGCTGAACGAAAGGCAAGATAACGGCCGTCGCCAGAAATGCTCGGGGTGAAGCTAGCCCCGTTCGCCGGAGCCCCACCCACACCGACGCTCACCAACCGTGTTTCTTGATTCTGTAGGTCGTGCACAAAAACGTCGGCCGAGCCGTTGACGTCGGCGGGCACTAGGTTGTCGGACAAAGAAACAAAAGCTACAAACCGACCGTTGGCGCTGATGGCCGGTGAATAACTGGGACCATTGGCTTCACTGCCAGCGCTACTCAGGCTCACCCGTAAGGTCTGCTGCAGTTGCCGATCACGCACAAAAATATCGGCGTAGGCATTGCCGTCTGCACTAATTAAATCGCTAGCCTCGGACAAAAATGCAACCTGCCCACCCGACGCCGAGATCGCTGGAAAATCACTAATTCCGTTACCAGCAAAGCCAGCCTGATTGACGCTGATCAAATCGGTGGTACCCGCTGCTAAATCGCGTAGGTAGATATCGTGCACCGCGTTGCTATCGCCGGCGGTCAAATTGGTGGAGTTAGATTGAAACGCAACCACCTTCCCATCCGCCGAAATCGAACTATGCCAACTGTAATCGTCGGCTTGCTCCGCGGCAGAATTAATGCTAACAATTAACGGATTCTGCACCTTAAGGTCTGGAAGAAGGGTCAATCCAAGCGAAGCCAGCACGGCACCAGAAATTCTAAAGTAACTACTCATCTTGGAAAAATTCAACTCTCCAAAATCCGCTTCAAATTTTCTAATTCCTTATCCGCAGCATCGCAGCTGGACTTTTTCACCATTCTGCCAATTAAAAGAAATACTAATTTCATAAATCCTTTTGGCGTAACGACCGAGCGTTGACAAACGCGAGTCCGCCCGCCGAGATCTTCAAAAGTATATTCCGCAAAAATGTCGAATTGCTTGCCGACCATGTTGACCGAGCTAGCCGTCGGCGGTTGGTGGTGAGTGACTACTCCTTGAAATTCCATTTTCCGACCTCGATCTTCGGTCAATACCCGGAAGGTCGAGCCGACGCCATCAGGTGTTTCAGTTAGCACCTCATTTTCCACCACCACCAAGCTCCACTCGGGGGTGTGATCTAAGGTGAATTCAAAAACCTGCTCAATCGGTCGATCAATTTCAATGCTAGAGATGTTTTCCATGGCTTGCGTGTTGATTCCATCCTAGCGGCGCTTGAAATTCCGACCACTACGCGGCGCCAGCCAGCTTTCGGCAACGCATCCCGCGCAGAAAAATGCCGCAACCTAGCGCAGCTAGTAGATGCTTCAAGGCGTGGCCACTGATCGTGCCTGTGGCTGTAAATATTTGCTCATCAAGCACTTCAGCCGCCTTAGCTAGGACATAAAAAGCGATGGTACCCCATGCATAACTGGTCGGTTGCAAGCGCGAGCCCAACCGCCACAGCATTGCAGGCAAGATCAACATCGGCAGGAATTGAACCAGCACATAAGGGCGCAAGTCACCGTCTCCGGCGGCTTCGGTTGTATACCAATAGCCCACGCTCGCCAAACCTAAAGCGATCAGCGGCCATAGCAGACGTCGTCCTAATGCCGGCTTGGTGCTTTCGCCGATTAAAGCGCTGGCCAAGGCCATGAAAGCGACCGCCATCGGCAGTCGGTCGGCGAGCAGGGTCCAGTTGTTGGGTTGCCAATGAAAATATGCCGAGCCAAACCCAGTCAGGAAAATGCCAAGGAAAAAGAGGCGGTATGCCCAGCGCAGTTGGGGATCGGCACCGGGCAAATCATCGTCGCCGAGTGAATTCGGAGTCCAAGCCACGCTACGGACCAGCCCGAGCAAACCGACCGCCACAAACGCCAAATTGCTGAGCACGTTGCCTGCGTTGGGAACGCCCCACAAGGCGCGCGGGTCGGCGAATTCAAAGTAGTCGGGGTCCTGCGCCAACGGCCCAACCAGCGCAAAAAAAGAAAACACCGCTACTACCGAAATGGCAGCAACGGTGTAGGTCGAACGCACGTCGCTTTACTTGGAACGTCCGGCAGCCGTGGCCGCAGCCTTTTCCATTTTCCGTGCCAATAGCTCAGCTTTGACGCGCTCGCGAGCGTTTTGAATGGCGCGCTTCGGCACTCGCTTCAAGTCCGACGTCAACCGTATTTTTGACATGGTCCACACCCACCACTTGGTTGGATCGTAATGGAACCAGCGCACGCCGTTGCGGTAATCGTTGGCGAAACGGTGATGGAAGTTGTGGTAGCCCTCCCCCATGGTGACCAGCGCGGTGATGAAGGAGTCACGCGCCGAATTCGCCAGCGAATAAGGACGTCGGCCGAGCACGTGGGCGACGGAATTGATCGAAAAAGTGCTGTGCCATTGAATGACCAAGCGCAGGAAGCCGGTGATTAAGAGCGCGCCAATTGGGTCGCCCCATAACAAGCCGAGGCAAAACGGCACCACGCCGACGGAAATAATGGCCAGTAGCAGATAATTGCGGTGCTGCCACATCACCATTTTGTCTTTTTGCAGGTCGGGTACGTTGGAAAGATCCGGCTCGGGAGCTTGAGAAACAACCCACCCAATGTGCGCCCACCAAAATCCCTTTGGGATGTTATACGGGTCTTCCTCTTTATCAACATTGCCGTGGTGGATGCGATGATCAGATGACCATTTCAGCGCCGAATTTTGCAACGAGGCGGCCCCAAAAAACAGGTAAAACACCCGCAGGATGCCGTGAGCCTTATAGGTCGGGTGGGAGAATAAGCGGTGGTAGCCAGCCGTAATCGACAATGAGCAGAGAAAGCCGTAAATCAGGCCAAGCCCAAGGGACCACCACGAAAACTGCACTAGGCACATGTAAAGTACCGCAGCTACAGCTAGTAGGTGCGCTGCAAGGATGAAGTAGAAGTTCACCTTGGCCAATGGCGGTCGTTTGCTCATGAATTCACTCAGTTTTTGCGGCTTTCTAGATTCTGTAGAAGCGCACAGAGTCGGTTTGATTCTACCGCGAATGAGCCTTGCTGGATAGCTGCAAATGGATGGCTAAGATGAACTCGCCGATGCCGAAGCCCTCCACATCCAACGTCGCTAGCGATCCCCAGTCACCACCTGCCGACCCTATCCGGGTAGGCATCAGTCGCTGCCTGTTAGGCGACCAAGTCCGTTATGACGGTCAGCATAAGCGCTCGACTTTTGCCGCCGAGGTTTTAGCGGAACATTTCCAGTTCGTGCCCGTTTGCCCTGAGGTTGAAGTCGGCATGAGTATCCCCAGAGAACCGGTGCGATTAGTAGGCCTCGGTACAGAAAATATTGCCTCGCCACGCATGGTTGCTCCCAAAAGCGGGATCGATTGGACCGAAAAAATGAACCGCTTTTGCCAACGCCGGGTCCGCGAATTGGAGTCGTTGGAGTTGAACGGTTTTATCTTGCAACAAAAATCTCCGAGCTGCGGCATGGAGCGGGTCAAATTATTTGGACCCAAAAATCAACCACGTTCGGTTGGCGTCGGCTTGTTCGCGGCGGAGTTGATGAAACAATATCCTTTGTTGCCAGTTGAAGAAGAAGGTCGCCTAAATGACATGAGCCTCAGGGAAAATTTTTTGGTGCGAGTCTTTTCCTATTCGCGTTTGAGGAAGCTTTTTAAGCAAAGGTGGAGCCGTGGCAAAATGGTCGAATTTCATAGCCAACATAAATATTTGTTGATGGCTCATCAGCCGGCCGCCCTCAAAACGTTGGGACGTTTAGTGGCTGAGATCAAGCAATATTCGGCCGTCGATTTTCGCAATGAATACGGCAATCAATTTATGCACATACTCAATCAAAAGACCACCGTCAAAAAGAACGTCAACGTTATGCAACACTTAATGGGGTATTTGAAAAAAGTGATCGGGTCCACCGAAAAATCGCACCTGCTTTCTTTGATTGAAGATTACCAGGCTCGTTTAGTTCCACTCATTGTTCCGTTAACCGTACTGCAGCATTATTTCATTCTGTACCCTTCCAGTTATGTCGAGAAACAGGTCTATTTGTGGGCTCATCCTAAAGAGCTCATGCTGCGCAACCACGTATAAACTGTAAAGGGAACTCGGACTTACTGTTTAGCGAAATGCAGGTTCAACATATTTGCCATAGTTTCCTTACGTATAGGCTTGGCTAAAAAACCGTCCATGCCTGCATCCTCGCAACGCGCTTGGTATTCCGGCAACGCATGCGCTGTCAAAGCAATGATACGCACGTCTACCCCATGCGGCATAGAGCGAATGAAATGGGTCGCCTCGCAATCAACGAGGCCTGTCACGTAAATAGCCATAACTATGATGTCACAGTTATCCACGCTGAACACACCCATGGCTAGCTACCGTCAAGCCGCCACCCCCACCCCCCACCCACACTCCGCCAC
>JACNIZ010000350.1 GCA_014382805.1 Planctomycetota bacterium | reverse complement strand
TGCATGCGCGACGAGCCGGGCCCCCGCCGCACCGCCGAAGAATATGTCATGATTTATTTCCTCGAAAAAGAGCTAAGCCACGTCTCATTAGAGACTTAGGCAGTACTCGAAAGCGCCTATTTGGATTTGGACGGCATTTCTCTTAATCCAATATTGAAAAATTCAAACGCTTGTTTTATACATACGTTCCAGTGAAACCTACCTCCACCCAGGCGCGCTTGCTCGATGCCGCAGAATCGCTTTTTTCCGAACGCGGCTTCAAGGGTATTTCCATTCGGGAAATCACCGAAAAAGCCGAGGCCAACTTAGCCGCGGTTAATTACCACTTCGGCTCCAAAGCCGGGTTGATGAAAGCTCTGATCGAGCGCCAAATTGGACCACTGAATCAACTGCGCATCGCAGAACTCGACGCCGCCGAAGCGGCCGCAGGAGACCAGCCGCTGGCTATCGACAACTTGCTGCGCATATTTTTCACAGCGCCCATTCGGCATTTTCATAAACCAGGTCAAAAGCTGCCGAATTTACTCGCCCGCCTCCATCAGGATCCATCACCGGAAGTCGTGGAGGTGGTGGTTAGTGTGTTCCAACCTATTGCAGATCGCTTCCTGACTGCTTTGCATCGCAGCGCCCCCCACCTTTCCGAGGCACAACTCATCACTCGTGCCATGTTTATGAAAGGCGCCATGGTACACGCCATGTCCGACGGCCTGGTTTTAGCATCGGCGATGACCGAAGGCCGAGTGAGCATGGATGACCCAGAAGAATTGATCGAAGAACTGGTCCAGTTCTGTACGGAAGGCTTTCGCCTGCATACACCTAACTCTGGCCCTCAAGCGGAATAATGAAAGTCTCCTTTAGTCTATGGATGCTACTTTTGACTGGCGCATGTTCCACCGCCAACCAGGCACCGCATAATCAAATTCACAACGAGGGTGGCCAGGCCGGATCCACCAGCGCCGACTGGACGTTGCAGCCTTGGTGGTTAGATTTTGACCGGCCTGATTTGGCCCTTGCCGTGGAAGCCACCCTGCACGGCAATTTGGATTTGAAGTCCGCAGCCGCCCGCTTGCGCCAAGTGGAAATGCAAAGCAGGATTATTGCCGGCAATCAAATGCCGGCGGCGTCGGTGGGAATGCAAGCAGCTCGCAGTCGCACCAATTTAATCGGCCTGCCCTTTCCTGGAGCGCCGAATGTGCTGCCGATCACTACTTCGCAAATGGGTTTGGGCTTAAACCTGAGTTGGGAGCTAGACCTATGGGGACGCATGGAAGCAGAAGAAGATGCCGCCATCGCACAATGGCAAGCGAGCCGAGCCGATTGGCAAGGCGCGCAACTTTCGCTGTCTGCTCAAGTCGGCAAAACTTGGTTGAGCGCGGCTGCCACCGAGATGGAACTGCAGCTGGGTGAAAAACTCGCTGCTGACGCTGACCGCATCGCCCAACATTTACAGCACCGCTACCAGTCTGGGTTGGCACCTGCCAATTGGATGCAAAGTGCCCAAAGCAACGCCCAATTGGCCCATACCCGGCTGAGCGGATTGCGCATTCAACTCGACCAACAGCAACGCTCTTTGCGCACCATGACCGGCGGTGACACCCAAGTCAATTTGGCTGCGCTGCCCGAGATACCAGCACCCTTGCCTGAAACCTTGCCCGCCGACGCCATCGCCCGACGGCCGGACCTACGGGCAGCGGAAGCGCAAATACTCAGCGCCGAAGCCCAGCATCAAGTCGCTCGCAGTTCACTTTATCCACGCCTTAGCCTGACCGCGAGTGGCGGTACATCTAGCAATACGCTGAGTGATTTGCTCGACGGCGACCTGCGCGTTTGGAGCTTGGCTGGCAATTTAGTCGCACCACTTTTTGAAGGCGGCAAACTGCGCAATCAAGTGGAACTTCGCGCTGCCGGAATTGAAGAAAAACAGCTGCAGTTTGTGCAACGTGCTCTGTTGGCATATGCCGAAGTGGAAAACGCTTTGCTGGCCGAACAAGAGCTGCGCGGCCAATTGCAAAGCATGGACCAAGTTGTGTACCAAGCTCTAAGCGACCAAAATCGCGCTCAAAGACGTTTCCAACAGGGCACCGGCACTTTGCTTGATTTACTGCAAACGCAAATGACCCACACCCAAAAGCAAATGGACTTTTTGCACGTCCATCTGCAACTTTTACTCAATCGAGTCAATCTTTACCTTGCCGTCGGCGGAGACTTTCACGGCGTTTCTATTGCTTCTTAAATCGTTACTGGATTCAATCATGCTACCCATCACGACTGCCCTAAAAATTGTTGCACCTGTTGCCATTTTGGCCGCTGGCTTTGCTGGCGCAAGCTGGTTAACGGAAAGCGCACCGAAACTGGACCCTCAACAGCCGGCCGCTAGCTTGCCGTTGGTCGAAGTCATGCCAGTGCAATTGCAAGTCCGCGAGTTGGATGTCAGCACCCATGGCGAATTAAGCCCCAGTAATGTAGTGCAACTTGCCGCCGAGGTCAGCGCGCGTGTGATCTGGACTTCCCCCAAATGGAAGGACGGTGCCTTTTTCCACAGCGGCGACGATTTGCTGCGTTTAGACCCGGTGGATTTTCAACTAGCCCTGACGTCGGCCGAAGCTAAGTTGGCGCAAGCGAACGCGGCTTTGCAAATGGAGCAAGCAGAAGCGGCCAGCGCGTTACAAGATTGGCAGGAGCACGGCCAGGGAATAGCCCCGCCATTGGTGGCAAGGGAGCCGCAATTGGCGATGGCGCGAGCCAATGTTCAAGCGGCAAGTGCTGGCTTAGGTCAAGCCAACCGAGCTTTAGACCGCTGCACCATTCAGGCTCCGATGGATGGCCGAGTACAAGCCGCAGGCGCCGAGGTCGGACAGTTTGTGGGCGCCGGAGCGGTCGTCGGGCAAATTTATGAGACTCGCCGCGCCGAGGTGCGCTTGGCGGTACAAATGCGCGATTTAGCGTGGCTTGATTTGCCGTTGGGCGCCACCACCGACGACGTCGGCATTGCGGTGGAATTGTCTGCACCCATTGGCGGGGTTATGCAGCACTGGCCGGCAAAAATTGTGCGCACCGAAGCGTCCTTGGACGCACGCAACCGAATGCTTACCGCCGTCGCCGAAATTGATGATCCATATGCGTTGCGTAAAAGCGCACTTTACCCAGCGCTGATCCCAGGCATGTTCCTGCACGCCAAGCTGCAAGGGAAATCGTATTCGGCTGTCGCCACCCTACCACGGGCGGTGTTGCGTGATGACGGTACAGTTTTGGTAGTTGGAAAAAATGATCGTATTCAAATTCGGCCGGTAGAAGTCATTCGTAGCGACGCCACCGAGGTTCATATCGCCTCTGGTTTGACAGCTGGCGAATTGGTTTGTTTGACTCCATTGAATGTGGTTGTGGCTGATATGCAAGTGCGTGTCGCCGCTGTGCCTGGGGGACAAAAATGAATCGCGGTCCTATCGCATGGTTTATTCAAAACCCGGTTGCCAGCAATGTGTTGATGGCTGTGGTATTGGTGGTTGGCTTCGCAACTATGCAAGGCTTGCGCCAAGAAGTAGTTCCGAAAACTGAAATTGATGCTGTCCAGGTGTCAGTGGCTTACCCTGGAGCTTCACCACAAGAAGTTGAAGAAGCGATTTGCATGCGCATTGAAGAAGCGGTGCAAGGACTGTCTGGCGTCGACCGGGTGCAGTCGCGAGCGAGCGAGAACTTCGGCGCGGTCACGATCGATTATTTGGAATCGGTAGACCGCAATGTTTTCCTGGATGACGTTAAGGCAGAAATTGACCGCATTGACAACTTCCCTACCGAAACCGAAGAACCGATGGTCACCTTGGTCGAGGTGAATAATCAAGTATTAGAAATTGCGGTTTGGGGAGAGGCTGACGCCTGGACTTTGCGGCGCGTCGCTGAAAAGGTGCGCAGTGGTCTGCAGCTGCAACCGTCGATCACTCAGGTGAATTTGTCGAACGTGCCTGATTTCGAAATTTCGATCGAGATCAGTGAAGAGCAACTGCAGCGCTACAAACTGAGTTTTGATGAAGTGGCAACTGCGGTGCGCCGCAGCTCACTGGACTTGCCCGGTGGCGCTCTCAAAACCGACGGCGGCGAAATTTTGGTACGCAGTAAAGGCCAAGCCTACGACGCCAAGCAATTCCGTGAAATTCCGTTGCGCAGTATGGCAGATGGCGGTCAATTGCTGCTCGGTGACGTCGCCGAAATCGTGGATGGATTCGCCGACACGGACCAGTTGACCAAATTCAATCACTCCCCCGCCGTGACTTTGCGCGTCTTCCGCGTCGGCGAGCAAAGCGCGATTGATTTGGCCCAAGAAACGCGCAATTATTTGGATCAAGTTCGCAACGAATTGCCGCAAGGAATCAGCCTTAGCATTTATGCTGACGACTCGCGCTTGCTTGGAGAGCGCATGGAATTGATGATCCGCAACGGTTTGCAAGGCCTGGTTTTGGTACTGATTGCGCTGTCTTTATTCCTGCGCCTGCGCCTAGCACTTTGGGTCACCCTCGGCATTCCCATTGCATTGCTCGGCAGTGCCGCGTTGATGCCGGCCATGGGCGTATCTATTAACCTAATTTCACTCATGGCCTTCATCACTGTGCTTGGCATCGTCGTTGATGACGCCATTGTGGTGGCGGAAAACATTCACAATCACCGCCAACAAGGTAAAGACGGTTTGCGCGCCGCCATTGACGGCACCCGCGAAATGACGGTGCCGGTAATTTTTGCGGTGCTCACCACCATCGTCGCCTTTATGCCGATGCTATTTATGCCTGGCGCCATGGGGCAATTTTCGCGCAACATTCCCCTGATTGTGACCGCTTGCTTGATTTTTTCGCTGATTGAATCGCTATGGATTTTGCCCAGTCACCTACGCCATTTACCAAAAGAAGGGGGAAATCAAAAGCGAGGCATTTGGGGACGTTTGCAAGATCGGATTAACGTCGGCTTGGATTGGGTAATTAAACGCCTTTATGAACCGACCTTAGCAGTGGCCACGCATTGGCGCTACGCAACCTTAGCCCTGGGCGTCGCGATCTTGATCTTTACCGCCGCCTATGCCGGAAGTGGGAGAATTAAGTTCAACTTCTTTCCCATCATTGAGGCGGACAACGTGGTCGCTGAACTGACCATGCCGTTGGGCACACCGCTTTATGTGACCGAAACCGCGCTCGCGCAACTTGAGCAAACGGCTCTGGATTTGCAAAAGGAATTACTAAATGAGGATGGGATTCCCCTCATCAAAAATATTTCGACGGCAGTTGGTGGTCAGCCATATCGCCAAAAACAATCATCGTCGACCGGCGGCAAAGCGGAAAATTTCAGCGGCGGCCATTTGGCCGAAGTTAATTTGGAATTAATTTCGGCAGAGCAACGCAGCGTTTCAGCTAGTGAACTAGGCCGACGTTGGCAGCAGCTCGCGGGCGGCGTAGCGGGTGCCGAAGAACTCCTGTTCAATTCTAACTTCATCGGCGGCGAGGGCGACGTCGACCTGCGTCTGTCTGGCCCCGACCTGGACGACCTCAAACTCGCGGCGGCCGAACTTGCCGGTGAACTTAGTGCTATCGGCGGCGTGCTGCAAGCCCAAGACAGCTATCGCGAGGGCAAGCGCGAATGGCAACTTAGTCTCACTCCGCTTGGTGCTTCGCTGGGATTAACCTTGGCCGATCTCGCCCGCCAAGTGCGCCAAGGCATGTACGGCGAAGAGGTGCAAAGCATTCAACGCGGCCGTGAAGAGGTGGACGTCATGTTGCGTTATCCGGCAGAGGACCGACACAGTTTGGCTGCGCTAGAAAAAATGCGGGTGCGCACCCAGGACGGTCGCGAAGTGCCATTCGGCATGGTCGCTGAAGCCAAAATTCAACGCGGCTACTCCACAATCGATCGCACCGAACGCCGACGCAGTCTGCGCGTGACCGCCACCATCGATCCAGCCCGGACCACGCCGGACCAAGTTTTTTCCACTTTGCAAGCTGGCCCATTGGCGCGAATTTTGGCGGCCTACCCTGGCTTGAGCTACGGTTTGGAGGGGCGCCAAAAAGAACAAGGCGATTTCATGAAACGCATGATGGAGCTCAATTTGCTCGCCCTGCTGATCATTTACACCTTGTTAGCCATCCCACTCAAGTCATATATGCAGCCACTGATCATCATGTCGGCGATTCCATTTGGCTTGGTCGGTGCGGTCTGGGGACACGTCATCATGGACACGGATTTGGCGATTATGTCGGTCATCGGCATCGCAGCTTTGGGCGGTGTAGTGATTAACGATTCGCTGGTCATGATTGATTATGTCAATCGACTGCGAGCCGGCGGTTTGGCATTGCGCGAGGCAGTATTAGTGGCCGGGTCGCGTCGCTTTCGGCCGATTTTGCTGACTACGATGACCACCTTCCTGGGCCTTAGTCCGCTGCTTTTAGAACGCAGTTTGCAGGCCAAATTCCTGATTCCGATGGCTATTTCCCTAGCCTTCGGGGTGGTTTTCGCAACCGCCATCACCCTGATCTTGGTACCGTCCTTATATCTGGCGATTGAAGACTTGGTAGATACCGGCAAAACTCTTATGCGGCGCCTAGGAGGGTTTAAGAGTAAAGCGGAAGTCTCGCCCGATGCAAAATAAGGGCTGCTCTGGTTCATTTGGGGGAGTTTCGCCGCAAACTCGCCGATCAGAAACAATCAAAGCTCCCAAAGCGCCAATTTTTGCTAAAGCCGCTCAATTCGTCTACCTCAGATAGTCGATGAAGGAATGGATACACAACCCATCACTCAACGGATTTCTGGAGTACACAACTCATCATGTTTAGGCACCTACTCACCGGCGTCGTTGCTATTGCACTTATTCAAGCTGCAGACGCGCAGCAAAAGCAGCAAGTTTCAACCCAAAAAGCCGTCACCGCGAAGCTAGCCGGAACTTTTCATCCAAGCCTAGGCTTGATCCAAAACGGCGGTACCACCAGCGCCAGAAGCGGTCCGGATGCGTTGTACAACAACTCCTCGTTATCCAATTACTACTCCGTTCCTGGCACTAATCAGGAGTGGATCGACAATTTCCATTTATTGGATCGCAACCACGACAACGCTGAGCAGGTGAAAGGCCTTAGGTATACCTATTGCTCCGCCGACGCCAACCCCAACGGCATGCAGGAAATCATCAACATTTATGATGATTCCATTTACTGCGCTGGCCCGGCGAGCTGGCCTAATGCAGACTGTTCTTACGCCATTTCCGGTTTACCGGGTGGTGCCAACGGCGCCTTGGCGTGTTGGATAGTGAACGTGGATCTTTGGGGTGTGGAATGCAACCTCACCACCGATCCAACCGGCAACCGTTTGCACGGCTGGGGCCAAGTCTGGGATAATGCGACTACAGGTCCTTGGCTTGCGAGCGGCGGCCTTGGCCAAACCGACAGTTTCACTTGGTTCGATCCAGGTGCAGTGAACGGGAACGCTTTCCTCGGATGCTACTGGTTCGGGGGCACGCCGTGGGCTGGCTTTGACATGCTCATGGAAGGCAATGTTGCTGAAACCATCTCATACGTCAGTAGCGCCGGCCTGGGCGCCGACGACGGCCTGATCCTGAGCATCGACACGCCGGCTCAAATTGGCAATACCGTGACCTTCACCGTCACCGACCTTGTGGCTGGCGGTCCAGTGGCCTCCACCATGTGGGCTTCTGCCCTGCGCGTGGACGTCGATCTGACTCCCTTGTTCGGCCTGGATGCTCACTTGTTGAGTGATTACAACTCGAAAGCTTGGGAAAGTACCTCTGCTGGCGGCACCCACACCACTTCAGTTCCTGCCATCGCTGGTGGCGGCATGACTTGGTACACCCAAGCTGCAGTCGGCGCAGCAGGCGTGCCGGCCAAAATGTCCAACGGCTTAGCTCATTACATCCACTAAAACATCCCCAGTGGATTCAAGAGTTCCTCGCTCCAGCGGGGAACTCTTTTTTGCGTTTTGGTAGCCTGTGTTCGTGGCCGACTCATCCCCTTCCGACGCAAACAATAAATCCAAAGTGCCGTCGCGCCTGCGCTGGATCGAGCGCCAGCGAGCATTGTTGGCAATTCAAGAACAACCCACCGACGACCACGGCGACTTGCAGGGCTCTGGTCCAGAAAACCGGCATGGCAAACCACAAATTCCGGTCGGCCAAAACATCGTTGAAAAGTGGCCGGTGTTGGATTTGGGCGACCAACCGCATATCCCGACTGAGGCGTGGGAGCTGCAAATCGGCGGACGCTGTCAAAACCCATGTAGCTTGAATTGGCAAGAATTCATGGCCCTCCCTCAAGTGGAGGAAAATAGCGATTTCCACTGCGTCACCACCTGGAGCCTACTGGACAGTACTTGGCAAGGGGTGCGCTTTCAAGAGCTTGCCGCACTGGCTCAGCCCGACGAAGATGCGGAGTACATCCTCATCACCGCTTACGACGCCGATCCTATGTCGGGTATACCCTATACCACTAACCTACGCCTAGCCGATGCCGTCGCCCCAGATGTGTTGCTAGTTCATAGTTGGCAAGGGCAACCACTGCCGCGTATTCATGGCGGTCCGGTGCGCATGATCACGCCGCGGCTTTACGCCTGGAAGGGCGCCAAGTGGATCCACAAAATCGAGTTTTTGCGCCAAGAGCAGCTCGGCTTTTGGGAAAAGCGTGGCTACTCCAACTCCGCCAAACCGTGGAGCAACGACCGCTTTTCCGGCTAAGCTCCGCCATCTTTGCTAAGCCAAGCCTGGAAAATCTAGGTGAAGTCTCGTTTTGTAAGGTATCGTTCGGCTAGATCCAAACGGCCCCAATTCACATTCAAACTCCCTACCTCACCATGCCTGAAACTTCAGGCAGACGCCACCTGTTCGTCATCTCCCTGCTGTGGGCATTGCTGTCCTATGCAGCGTTAGGGATGTCTGACGAGACTCTAGCGCCGTTTTTGCGCGAAGATGGCGTATTTGAAACCGCATCCGCAATATTCTTTTTGGCCGCGGCTGCGGTTGCTCTGGGCGCTTTTTGGAAGCAAAAACTGCCTACAAATAAGTTAGGGAAGCTCTGATTCATTCCGATCGGCGAGTCTGCGGCGTAAATCGCCAGCTTCGGCGTTGCTTCATCTCGGCTGTAGCGAGGCTACAGCCTTCGATTCGCGCCTTGAATCTAACGATTTCCACTCACAGCCTCACTCGCCCGAATGAATCAGAGCTTCCTTAGTATTTGGCCGTCAACGCAACGTTTTTCTCTTCTTATTGGGTGTTTTTTTCCTGCTCTGTTTTCTCGAGGAAATCAGCTGGGGTCAACGCATGTTCGGCTGGAACACGCCAGATTCACTAAAGGTTTGGAATAAACAGAAAGAAGCAAACCTGCACAACCTGTGGATTTTTGCACGTGAAAACAGCGACGGCACCCTGAAACAGGGCTTGGCCTCGATTATGACCGCTAGCAAAATGTTTTCGCTGTTTTGGATGGGATATTGCGTAGCGCTACCGCTTGCCCATCGTTTTAGTGACAAGTTGCGGCTCCTGGTGAACCGTTTTCAGGTCCCAATCGTGCCGCTGGGCATAGGGATTTTGTTCGTGTTGAATTACATTGCAGCCAAAATTAGTCAGCTGGTAATCCAAGCCCAACATGTGCATCAAATCACTGAAATCAAAGAAGCCAATTTTGCCATGCTGTTTTTGATCGGCATCTGCATCATGGTTGGCGAGCGGCAACCACAGCGCTAAACTCGGCCTACCGGTCGAGCGGTTCCGTCAAGACTACCTAATGAAACCTCCGCGCACCATTTTGGGTGAAACAGTCATCCTTGCGGCATGCATTTTGGCCCTAGCCTTGGTGGCGAATGCATTGCATCCCAAGGGTCTGGATTTGGGCAAGAACTATTTCCCTCACCCACCAGTGTCGGACCCTGATCCAGAGCAGGCTACTGGACTGCAGCATGACTTCCATATCATGGATTTCGACACAGTCCAGGCTTGGCAGCCGTATGCCAAGGATAAAGATGGCGGCGTCGTCATTCTTGATGCGCGCGGCGAAAAAGATTACGTTGAGGGGCACATTCCGGGAGCCCGACTCTGCCACCATTATCATCAGGAATTGTATGTACCCGATTTGCTAGACCTGATGAACAACGCCGACACCATCATCATTTATTGCAACGGCGGTAACTGCGAAGATTCCATTCAACTCGCAACCGATTTGGTCTACACGCACGGGGTCGCCAAGGATGCGCTGGCCATTTTTGAAGGCGGCTGGGAGCAATGGATCGACGCTGGACTCGATGTACAAACCGGAGATCAGCCATGAGATTGCCTGTGCTTTTGGCGGCTCGTTTGTACGCTGGTTTGATGCTCCTGATTTATGGCATTCCTAAATTGCGCGAGCCCGCTGATTTACTGAAAAGCGTGAATACCTACGGCATTTTGCCAAACGATCCGCCACTGTACTTAAATCTTGCGGCGGTCGGCCTGCCGTGGCTGGAAGTCATCACAGGCGCGGCCATTTTGACTGGCGTTTTGCGTCGCGGTGCCGGTTTCCTGTCGGCAGTCGTTCTGGTGGTTTTCACCAGCGCCATCCTGATGCGCACCTTCGCAGTCATGTCTGCCGATCAGATCGGCTTCAGTGAGGTCGCTTTTGATTGCGGCTGCGGTTCTGGGGTAGTCATTATTTGGCAAAAAATGATCTTTAACGGCAGTTTAATCGTGGCTTGCTTGCTGGCCTGCATGCAACTGCGCAAACCGATTCAACCGTTGCAATCTTGAACCATTTCTCCGCCTCGGCGTCGGTTCAAGCAATGCCTTGCGCCAAGTTACATAATGCCGACGGAACGGAACTCGCGCATTATCGCTGGCCGAATGCCGCCGCCAAAGCGGAGGTCCTACTAGTGCATGGAGTAGGTGCGGAACACCATTAGGAAAAGAGCCAACTACTGAAGAACTAGAAAATCATTGG
>JACNIZ010000152.1 GCA_014382805.1 Planctomycetota bacterium | reverse complement strand
CGTCGAGGATGATCGCTAGCGTGGATTGAGCCGCAGATAGATCGTGAGTCTCGCGCCAGCGCAGGAAACGATTGGGCAGGTCAATCCAGTAACTGGAATCGTGATCGGCAGTCGCCGCACCGGGGCCGTCGAGCAGGTCGGCTAGGTGATCCGGCAGGGTTTGCACTTGGAGGAAGCCATCCTCCAACACCCACCCATCACCAGTAGCGTGCAATCCGCGTTTGACCGCAGCCAGCATCGATTGCGCGAGCACGCGGTTGTAACAAGTCAGTAAGGTTGGGATTCCCTGCCTTCCAAGCGAAATAGCTTTTTGAATGGCCAACAACGTTTTGCCAGTACCCGCCCCACCCCGAACAGCCAGGCGTTGATTCGCTCGCAAGGGGCGCAGGATTTGGGATTGGGTTTTGGACAGCTCCAAAAACTCCCGCTGCTCGCGTTCGATGCTTTGGTTGAGGCATAGCTCCGTCGGCAGTTTGACTTCGGGGCAAAGGGCGGCGCGCAGGAAGGTGGCGATGGATTGCGCGGGCTGGCCGGGTTCGCTGACGAACAGGCCGGGCGAGCCGCCGAAGTCTTGGAAGTCGTCGCGGCCTTTTTTGATCCAGCTTTGGGCGAGTTGTTCGCACCACTCACCCAGGTAAGGCAGGTCGGTGGCGCAGGCTAGGATTCCGGTCGGTGCTTGCGGGTGCTTGCCGGCCAGTGGGCTGAGGTCGGTGATGTTGGGGAAGACTGCGCCATAGCCCCAGGACAGTGGCAGGTGTTTGCCGGTGTGGCGGCGCAAGATTTTTAGGATTGCGTATAGATTGGAGCGCGCTTGGCGAAGTGGACTTTGCTTGAGCGGTTTGGGTGGTTGGCCGTCGGGGATGGTGAACCACTTACCAGTTTGCGGGTTGAATTCGATTCCACCGCCCTTGACTTCTAGGACTAGGAGGGCGTGGTCTGGGTGGTAAAGCACGAAGTCGGCTTCACCGTCGTGGAACTTGCCCTTGCTGTTTTTGTGGGTCCAGTGAAGAGTGGAGAAGACGGTCCAGCCTGGGGATAAGGTGTCGCGGAGGGCGTGGAAGACTTCGTGCTCGGAGTGAGAGCTTGATTCGGGGAGCGATTCGGGCAGAAAAGTTGCAGTTGCTTGGGTCTGGGGCATGGCAAATAGAAATTCGGAATCAGCGCTTCTTTCGAGGAATCCCATGCGGGGAAATATGATCATAGTCGTAATCTGCAAATCCTCCGACCTCGTAAATGCCTGTTCCCTTTCTTTCACCTCCATATTTGAATGAAAATAGCTGCGATGTCGGTGTGCCGGCTTGTTCGCTGCAAGGCCTCGGGCTCACCCCTGAAGTTGGAACGCGATTCGACCTTTGCGCTGAGGTTTGCCTTTTCCGACGTTGGACTTTCTCTGCCCCTGCGCAGGAATAACAGGTCCCTGTCGCCTTTCCCTCCAAAATGGCGTTTTGCAAAATCGGTGAGCTACACACGCGACAGACAAAGACTCCCCGCCAACGCTTTGCTCCGGCTTTCCAATGAAGTTGATAATTCAAAAGAACTCTTAGGTATAAAAATTCGTAGGCCGTCCATGGCTTTTCTACTCCACGCAATACCTTTAAAAAATGTTCTTCGCGGTCGTCCCGGGGCTGAACCACCTCAAGGTGCAGATTGATGCAAAGGTAAAGTAAGGGCTTAAGGTATTCTTTTTCCCAGGGTTTTAGTGCCGCTTGATAATTCGCCATAACGTCGATTATAGCGCGGTTCATGACCTTTGAACCAATCTTATCGAGATCCAGCAACTGTTTGCGAATCCCCAAACAATCCCTAGAAAATATCCGAGAACTTTGACCCCGTAGGGGTCAGGAGCAACTTCAACCGATGTAAGTCCGGCATTGGGGGTCGCGTCACGCGAATAAGGGTAAAGGCGTTGTAATTTTGCAGTGCCGAAACATCCGAAATCGAATGAACCGCTCTGACGCTCAAAACCCTTTTCTTTTGCTCCTCAAACAAGCCGAACGTAAGCGCTGGTGCACCTCAAGTACATGTCGCGGCTGTGGCAGTCACCATTTAGCCGACGAAATCAAACTCGTACAAAGTGAACTTGGAAAGCGACTATCTAGACGCGAACTTTTGAAGGCGTTTCGCGAACCGCAAATTAAGCCGTGGGAATTTGGCTGGCTGCTTGCATGTGGATCTCATCTGCTCAGCAAACACCAAAAAGCCAAACTTCATGCTCGGGCAACGCGATTGGCAATTAAGAGCTTTGACCCAGAACTAATCAATGCATTGCTTGATAGAATCCCGGCAGACTGGCCATTGCTCAGCAGGATCTTGAGCATGGCAATTGGCGAAGATTTCTCGGGTTATCGCAAGACTATCGAAGTATCTCGTCAGGCACGAATTGATTCAGAGGAAGAATAGTGAGTGGCAAATCATCCAAGAACTCGTCCACGAAAAAGCACATTTGCATCGACTTCGAAGGAGAAGGTCGAAAGAAAAACAAGTACTTGCCACAGCCCGCGTTGCTCGGCGCTTTCGTCCCCAACCTGAACGGCCGTGGAAAGAAATACTTTTTGTGGCTGCTGAAGCCTGAGCTTGCTCCGATGGAGCGCTCGCCTTGGTTACCTGGCAATGCGAAACTAAGGAAAGTATGTAGTTTCGAAGAGGCTATTCAGGACGTGATCGACCTTTCTCTGGAGCGAGATTGCAGATTGATCTCGTATTCGATTCACGAGAAATCGATGGTGAAGGAGCAGTTAGGTGAACGCAATTCCACTCGGCATGGCTTTAGCGAAAGATATTTCAACATCAAACCTAAGGCTCAAGCATTGAGGAATCGTCGCAAATTCGAAGCACCCGATCATTCGCTCGACTCGCTCCTGAAGGCGCTTGCCCCAAAGAACAAATACCCTCCCGCTCCAAAAGGCGGCGCTGCAGTGGCATGCCGACGCTTGCAACGGGCTGGCCAAGAAAGCCGATGGTGGCGAAAGTGGGCGGAGAGTGAAAGGGAAATTGCAAAGGATTTGCTGCTTTACAACATCGGTGACTGCCAAGCGGTGTGGCGGCTGACAAACCGTGTGATGGCCAACTACAATCTCCCTGAACTGCGATAATTCAACAGCCATTAGAGAATGCGATGCCCCTCTAATCCCTCACTTCCGATTCCATCAATCCGCTCCCGCCGACCATTTCAAAGCAGAGCAGATCTATGAGCGGGATGACTCGCGTCGGCGGTAGTTGAAGGGCGGATTGGCCATGATGTAGTCGGCCTTCAAGTCGGGGTGTTGATCCTTGAAGAACGTATCAGCAGGGACCTCACCAAGATTGGCCGACTGCCCGCGCACCGCGAGATTCATCTTGGCCAGCTTGTAGGTAGTAGCAGTAACCTCCTGCCCATAATCCGAGATGTCCTTCTTACTCCCGTGATGGCTCTCCACAAACTTGACTGACTGCACAAACATCCCACCCGAACCACAACACGGGTCATAAATCTTCCCCTTATACGGCTCGATCATCTCCGCAATCAAATTCACCACGCACTTCGGCGTATAGAACTCACCCCCCAGCTTGCCCTCGGAGGCGGCGAACTTGCCAAGGAAGTATTCATAAACCCGACCAACCGTGTCCCCCTCCTTGTCGGCGACGGTGTCAATATTGTCAATCGCATCAATCAGCGCAGCCAGCTTGCTGCCATCCAACCCAAGACGCGAGAAGTAATGATCCGGCAACGCACCCTTCAACGAGGCATTGCTCTTCTCCACCGCAGTCAAAGCCGAGTCAATCTTGATCGCGATATCCCCCTGCTTGGCATGCTGCTGGATGTACGACCAGCGCGAGGTCTGCGGCAGGTAGAAGACATTGCGCATGGTGTAGAACTCCACCATGTCGAGGTAGTCGTCCTTGCCCTCCGCCACCAGCTCAGCACTGCCGCGCAGCTTGTTGGCGGTGTCCCAGAGGGTTTCCTCGAAGGACTTTTGTGGCTTGGAGGGCTTGCCGGGCTTTTTGGGGGGAGCTTTTCTGGCCATGCTATTGGGGATAGGCTGCGGCACCCATCCTAGCGTTCCGGGGGGGGGAGGGCTGTAGATGGAACCTCAAGTAGCTAACGACTTTCGGGGTGAATGCCCGTCACCCTTTTTAGAAATTCAAACCGCCACCGCCCACGACTTGGCGTTGATTGGCTCGTAGAGGGTTACTACCAGCTACAACCACGGGCCGCCCTTAGGCCAGCCCTTCGCAAACTCGCCCCCCTCAACAATGCAAAGTCGAACTGGGCCCAAGAAATTTCGTACCCGCCGCCCAACTTCGCTGAAGTCCGCAGGTAGGGCTATGCGGAAATGCCCCTTCCTTCCGTAGGCCTTCCACCGCGCCGTCAAATCACCGTCCAGAAAAAACGCCTCGGTTAATGCATCCGGCAATTCAATACCCCAACGAGTATCACGACGCTCGAAGCATTGCTGAACCGCAGCTTGCAGTTCGCGTCCGTCAAAAGGAAAGGCTTCCGAAAGAGCCCATACGTCGTGGAAGTCTTTCATCCGGCTGGTGCGCCGGCCGAGCTTGACCATTGCTTCAAACTTTTCAGCAATGGTGCATACCTGTGGATAGGTTTGCACAATTGGCGGCGGCAGGCGCTTTAACAAAGTGGGGATCGTTGCAACTTCAGGTCCTGACGCCATGGCATCGCCAAAGCCTATGTCGACCTGCAGCTTGGTTTTTGCGGAACCGAGGTAAGCTCGAATGACTGCTCTTTGCCCTGCATAGGATTGACCTTCACGGATTGGAGCAATCGCAAGTGTCGAAGTGTCGAAAATCAATCCGTCTTCTTTGCAGTCTACTTGGCAAACCGTTTCCATAAGTTTGAGCACCGATTCCTCATCACTATCACCACGGGCCAGCAAGTCCACATCACGTGTCGCGTGGTAGGGATCGTCCATCCAAACCGCGAGCAAGCCAGCACCTTTGAGAGTGCACCGTCCGCGATATTCGGATTCGCCCAGTCGGAAAAGGAACCGCTCGCATACATACCTGACCAGAAACAGTTCGAATTCTTCCCCACTCGACTTGGCGAGGTTGAGCAGCCTTGCCTTAACGGAATGTGAAATGGAAGAGTTCATGGAGCCATGGTCTCAAGGGCGGCGCGCAGTAGTTTGCTCGGCAGGTGGTTCATGAGTTTGTAGAGTTCGTCCACCTCTACTTTTCTTTGGCGCAGAGAGTCATGAAGTGCTTCGAGCGCGGCCTCTCGTCCGACTAGTCTCTCGAAGCGAAAGCAATCCAGCACAGTTCGCGCTGGGGAGGTAATTTTTGCTGGGACGCCTTCGAATGTGGTCTTTTCGATTCCGCTCGACCAGGCGCTTCCACTGAAACGAATGAGACGGAGTTTTATGCTGGCCAGCCGCGGTGGCTCCGCTTTGTGTGGGATGGCCAGCCAGACCTCCGGCGAAATCTGTGCGCCGATTTCGTGCACGCGCAGGGCCGACAGCAGGCAAATGACGGAATCTGGCACACGGGCGGAAACGGCCGCGAGGGAGTAGTGTTCGGTAACCTCGGCGCCTGTGTGGCGATAAAGGCCGCGAGCAACGTGCTCGACAACTCCCTTCTTTACAAGGGCCTTGAGTTGATCAGAGGTAATTCCAAGGACTTCCAGCTGACTGGGGCGAAAGAATGCGCCGATTCCCGCCTGTTGTAGGCGGTCTAGATCGAGATTGGTTGGCGAGCTCATTGCTCCGAATTTACCGGCACTCCGGTGCCCTATGCCGGTATTATCGGCCATCCGTCGCCCCCATTATCCAAATTTTCGGACTACTCCCGAAAACAGTCACTTGTCCCTGAGGCAATCGAGAACTTACTTGGCTGCCCGAAGGTGAGCCGCTGGATGTGGGGAATGCCCTCACCAAAACGCACCCTACAATGGCTGAAGGCACCTTCTTCCTTGCCATTCTCGAAATTTCTATGCCACTCTACTCCCTCACATCCGAATCCATCACTCCCCTTCCGCCGACCAACTTCAGTGCGGAGCAGATTTATGAACGAGATGATTTACAGCGTTTGCTGCGCGATCAGATAGAGGTTTTGTTCCCGGACGAAGCCATGCTGGTCCTGGCGGAAGAGTTTGGCGATTGGGACGACTCTCGGCGTCGGGTGGATCTGCTTTGCTTGGATTCGGATGCCAACTTGGTGGTGGTTGAACTCAAGCGCACCGAAAGTGGCGGGCATATGGAGCTGCAAGCACTGCGCTACGCGGCAATGGTTTCGACGATGACCTTTGAGCAGGCCGCTCAAGCTCATGCGCAGTATTTGCAACAGCGTGACTTGGCGGAGGAGGATGTGGAGCATCAAGCGCGCCAAGCGATTCTTCAATTCTTGGGTTGGGATGAATCGCAGGAAGATGGCTTTGCAGATAACGTCCGCATTGTGTTGGCTTCGCAGAATTTTCATCGCGAACTGACGACGACGGTAATGTGGTTGTTGGAACGAGAGATCGACATTCGGTGCTTGCGGTTGATCCCGTACAAGCTGGCGAACGGGGAAATCGTGTTGAATGTGGATCAAGTCATTCCCTTACCGGAGGCGGCGGAGTATCAAATCCGCGTCAGTCAAAAGCGGCAACGCGAGCGTGCGGAGCGCAAGCGGCAAGGGCATATCAAAATTGACCTCACCCTTGGGGATCAGAGTTGGGATCGGCTGACGAAACGGGCCGCGATGTTGCATATGGTGCAGTTTTTAGTGGCGTCGGGGATCAATCCGATTCAAATTGCCGACGCCATCCCTTGGCGCAAGCGCGAGGGATTCTTGATGAACAAGGAAGGCTTGCTTGATGCAAATGAATTCTGTTCGGCAGCGGAGGGAACAGTAGAAGGAACTCGAATGCGCTTCCATCCGAAAAAGTGGTTTTGCGAAGAGGATCAACTCATCCATCACGAAGGTCAGACTTGGTCACTGCGAAAATACTGGGGCAGGTTCACGCCGAAGGCATTAGGCAACTTGATCCAACTGGCCAAAGACGCTGCCATCCCCGAGGCTGATTCGATGGAGTTTCGGATTCATGAATGACCGCGCCGATCTCCGTCAGCGCTTTCGGTCGATCAAGACATGGAAGAGTGGGGATCAACGCGCTCCGCATAAACCGCTGTTGTTATTGATGGCTTTGGCCGAAGTGCAGCGCGGCGGGGATCGATACCTGACTTTCGAGTCGATTCGGGATCGATTCAAAGCGCTCTCCGCGGAGTTCGGCCATCCCAATCGGCCTGGTCGGCTGGACTATCCGTTTTGGCGTCTATTGAATGACGGTGGACTTTGGGAAATCCCCGAGCGGGAACAAATTGCGACCTTCGGCAAGGGCATCAATAAATCTGGGGATGTCAGCCAGAAGGCACTCCTCGAAAACCGAGCGCGCGGTGGGTTTTCGGAATCGGTTTACCAACAACTACATGCGGACGGGGATTTGGTGAATGACATCGTCGGCCAAATTCTCGACGGTCAGTTTCCGACTTCATTGCACGCCGCCATTCTTGACGCCGTCGGCATGCCGTGGGTGATGACTGGGCGCGCCCGACAGGAAGCTGAGCGGAATCCACGTTCCGCAAATTTCCGGCCGACAATGATTCGGCTTTATGAGCACCGATGTGCGATGTGTGGGTTTGAATGCCGACTGGGCGGCGCGGATTTGGGATTGGAGGCGGCGCACATTAAGTGGCATGCGGCACATGGTCCGGACTCGCCTGATAACGGTTTGCTTCTATGTTCCATTCACCACCTTGCTTTGGACCGAGGTGCGGTTGGGATTTCTGAGGACCGGCGAATCCTTGTTTCCCAACACCTGTATGGAGGAAGTGGTTCGGATCAATGGATTGTTGATCTAACCAATCAACCCTTACGCATGCCAATTGATCAAACCGCCGCGCCGGCATCGGAGTTTATTGCTTGGCATCAAGAGGAAGTTTTCCGACGGCCCCAGCGGTAGACAAAGGGTTACATGAAGATTCTGTCTATTTGGAAGAAGTAAAACTGGATATCCGGTTTTAGTCCGTCGTTGACCGCTAAGGTTTGGCCACGGCAGTCCGACCCCCGAGGGATTTGTCATTCAGCCATGAATGACCCCAAGAGCATTCTTCCCTCGGACTATCCCGGCTTTCTGGCCGAGATAAAGAGCCGGATTTCTAGTGAGCGGGTACGGGCAGCGCTTTCGGCGAATAGCGCGATGATTTTGCTCTATTGGGATGTTGGGCGATCGATTTTGTCGCGGCAAGGGGAACAGGGATGGGGATCGAAAGTCATTGAACAACTTTCCCGCGATTTGAAGGCTGCGTTCCCTGGAATGACCGGATTCGCGGTTCGAAATCTGCGCAATATGCGGATGTTTGCGAGGTCGTGGCCGGAAAGGGCAATTGTGATACGCTTCGTATCACAATTGCCCTTGGGAACTAACATCTCTCTAATGAACAAGTTACGGGACCCTGACTTGCGTTTATGGTACGCCGAGCGGGCACTCGAGGATGGGTGGACCCGGAACATGCTGGTCTTCCAGATCGAATCGCAGCTTCACCTGCGGCACGGATTGAGCCAGCACAATTTCACAGCAACCATGCCTCCTGTTGCATCTGACTTGGCAGCAGAAGTCTTCAAGGATCCATACTTATTCGATTTCCTTGGCACTGACGCGCCTAGGCGAGAGGCCGAATTAGAGCAGAAGCTGATCGATCACATTCAGCACTTCCTGTTAGAACTCGGCCAGGGATTTGCGTTTTTCGGACGGCAAGTAGAGCTCAAAGTTGGTGAACGAGAATTTCGGATTGATTTGCTTTTCTATCATCTCAAACTGCGTTGCTTCGTGGTGGTCGAGTTGAAGACTGGGCGCTTTGAGCCGGAGTACGTCGGCAAGTTGAATATGTATTTGAATGCAGTGGACGAATTGAAAGCTCATTCAGATGACAATCCGTCGATTGGATTACTGCTGGTTAAAGAGAAGGATCAGTTGGTGGTGGAATACGCGCTTGGGGGTACTCGAAAGCCCATGGGCGTGGCGCAGTGGGAACGGCAAATCACCAAGTCCTTGCCGGAAGAATGGAAATCTAGTTTGCCTACTGTGGAGGAACTCGAAGCCGAGCTGGGAAAGTGAAATTCCCTCGTCAACCAAATGTCCCAGCCATGAGCCTACTCCTCCACCATATCCAGCTGCTGCAATACAAATGCATACTGCAGCGCCACATCCTGCAAACGTCGGAATCGCCCCGACGCACCACCATGACCGGCTTCCATATCAACATGCATTAACAGCGGTTCATCATTGGTCTTCATGGCGCGCAACCTCGCGACCCACTTGGCCGGTTCGAAGTATTGCACCTGGCTATCCCAAAGGCCGGTCGTGACCAGCATGGCGGGATAGGCCTTGGCTTCGACTTGGTCATAGGGTGAGTACGACAACATGTATTCGTAGTACGCCGCTTCCTTTGGATTGCCCCATTCATCGAACTCGTTGCTGGTCAGCGGAATGGTTTCATCCAACATGGTCGTGACCACATCCACGAACGGCACCGCCGCCACGATCACGTGGTACAGGTCAGGGCGCATATTGGAAACGGCACCCATCAACAAACCACCGGCACTACCACCGATGCAGACCACGCGCTGTGGATCGACACGGCCCGACTCCACCAAGAACTCAGTCACGTCGATGAAATCAGTGAAGGTGTTCTTCTTGTTCAGCAATTTACCTTGCTCATACCATTCGCGCCCCATCACCTGACCGCCGCGCACGTGGGCGATAGCGTAGACAAAACCGCGATCGAGCAAGCTGATGATGTTGGAACGGAAACGCGGATCGCTGGTCGATCCGTAGGACCCGTAGGCGTATTGATAAAGCGGTGCGGTGCCATCAAGCGCCGTATCTTTGCGATACACCAACGAAACCGGAACCATTGCGCCATCACGAGCGGGAGCCCATTCTCGCGTAGTCACGTAGTTGTTGCTATCGAAGCCACCACCCACTTCCTGACGTTTCAGCAGCCGGCGCTCGCCGCTCTTCATGTTGAGCTCGTAGGTGGTGGATGGAGTCGTGAGCGAGGTATAGCGGTAACGCAACCAATCGCTACTTTGCTCGGGGTTTTGGCCGACGCTCGCCGAGTAAGCCGATTCATCAGATCGGACAAAGGACTCCTTGCCATCACTCCAATCGCGGATGCGCAAACGCTGCAATCCTTCACTGCGTTCGGAAATCACTAGGTGGTCGTCGAAGTAGGTGAAACCGCTGATGTAAACATCCGGCGCATGCGCCACCAACTCAGTCCAGTTCTTGCGCGACCCGACATTTTCATCAGCTACCTCAAGTAGACGGAAGTTCGCTGCATTCCAATTGCTGCGCACGATCCAACGTCCGCCACCGTGATCAACGCGGTACTCGTGGCCGCGCTGCCGCGCTTCGAAGATCTGAAAGTCACCGTTCCCATCATCGGCCGCCAAATATCGCACTTCATCGCAGGTCGTGCTGGAAAGATGCAGCATGATGAACTTGCGATCGCCACTGCGACTTAGGCCCAGATAAAAGCTGGTGTCGTGCTCCTCGTAGATCAACTTGTCTTCCGAGCAATCGGTGCCGAGTATGTGGCGCATTACGCGCATGCCTAACAAAGTGACTGGGTCCTTTTCAATGTAATAAATCGAGCGATTGTCCTCACCCCATACCATTCCCGACGTCGTGTTCGGAATCTGATCCGGCAGCAACTTGCCGCTGGTCAGATCCTTAATCCGAATCGTGTACTGCCTGCGCCCGACGTTGTCTTCACCGTAAGCAAGCAACTGATTATTTGGGCTGACCCGCCGACCGCCCACTGAAAAGAAAGTGTGCCCCGCCGCCAACTTGTTGACATCCAACAGGACCTCAAACTGATTCGGCTCGGCCTGCGGCGCCCGCGAGTAGATCGCATACTCCTTGCCCGCGACATAGCTGCGCCGATACCAATAGCCGCGATCCAACAAAGGCGGCGTAGATTCGTCTTGAATCAAACGCTGAACAAGCTCCTCGTTCAAGGTCTTTCGCAACTCAGCGACCGGCTCCAGCACGGCCTGCGTGTAGCGGGTT
>JACNIZ010000349.1 GCA_014382805.1 Planctomycetota bacterium | reverse complement strand
GCAAGCTAAAAGTTGGGCGGAACGTGGCACTGATATTTTCAATTGGTGCGAAGACCGGTTCCCCTATCTAGGCAAGGATGAATACGTCAGCAAGTTAGTATTACGCATTTGTGAGGATATGGATGAAGCCATTGCGTTCAGCCCATTCCGCTGGACTTCGAGGCGTCCCTTGGAAGTGGTGGTTTACAAAGATGATGTCGGTGTAGGATCCTGGCAGCACATGGAAGTGAACGAGGTTTTACTTGGCCATTGGATGCGCCATAAAAACCCAAGCTTGTATTTTGACATGCCGAATTGGATGAAATTTGGCTTGGAATACATCGTGCGGTACAGCAAGCCTAAAGGCAAAAAGCTCGAACTGAGGGCGTCGGACTGGGAGAACATGGGCTTGCGTGAAGAGGTGAAGGCGGGAACAGCTCGCACACCCAGAGAAATTTTCCTGGCCGATGCAGGTGTACTTTCAGAAGAGAATTTCCCCTACGAGGCTGCAGCGTTAATGCGGTTTTTGCTGGTTGGCGCAGGTTCAAAAAACCGTCTCACCAAAGGAATTTTGGAAGACTATTTCACAAACCTGCAGCTAGTCATTGCCGCGATTGATGAAGAAGAGGATGGCGGCGAAAAGCAAAAAGAGGCCACCACCGAGGAGGAGGAGGAAGCTCGCTTTAAAGCCCGCCAGGCACGCGCCAAAGAGAATGCAGATCGGGTTCGCGATGAAACCTTTGCAGCCACGTTTGGATCCTGGTCGGACAAAGACTGGCTACAGTTTGAAAAACTCTACCTCAAGGCGATTAAGTAAGATCCACTCATGCTACGCTCACTGCTTACACTGCTTGCCTTTTGCCTTCTGTCTGGGCTCGCCCTCGCTCAAATCCCAGGGAAGGATTTGCTGCTGCTCAAAGATGGCCGCATTTTCATCGACATTCAATTGGAGCAAGCCGAAGGAGGCGGGACCCTGGTCCATTTCAACAACGGAAAAATCCTGGTACCAGATGGGTTGATTGATGAAGTGATTATTCACAATGCCCCCTTACCGGAGCCTGAAACGGAGAAGGAAAAAGAGATGCTTGAGGAGGGTTTGGTGCCCTATAAACGCCGTTGGATTTCGGTGGATAAAAGGAAAAAGCTTCAAGCTGAGGTCATATCTGAGCGCAAAAAAGAGCTGGCTTCGATTGAGGAGCACAAGCTATGGCGCAATCGATACAAAGAAGAGAGCAAACACTTTTCTTTCGAGTACACCACCACGCCCAGTAACTTCGCACGCTATCGAGATCAATTGGAGGCTTATTTTTCCGTCTTCGCTAAAGACTGGAAAGTAAAGCCACCCAAAAAGAACAAACGGCTTTTGGTTTGTCTGTACGGAAATCGTGAAGATTTTTTACAAGTTGGTGGCATGCCCGCCGGTGTGCTCGGCTTTTTTCGTTTTGTGGATCCGATGGAATTGAACTTTTTCCATGTGCGTCAAGATCCACAATTCACGACGGAAGTGCTTTTCCACGAGGCTAACCATTATCTACAGAAGCTCATTGACCTAGACTTTAAGATGCCTCACTTTCCTGGGGAAGCCATTGCCGAGTATTACGGTGGGGCAAACTGGGATCAGGAACAAGGTGAACTTACCGTCGGTTTGATCTTGCCTAGCCGGTTGGTCGAAGTAAAAAGCGACATTGACCGCGGAGACATTTGGGGGTTGGAAAAGCTGGTCAGTACCGATGAAGCCTATGAGCATTACACCTGGGGTTGGTCGCTGGCCCACTTCCTGATGCATAATTCAAAGTACGAGAAGAAGTTCAAAAAGTTTGTTCTTGGACTGGCCAAGGACAAAGACGTACGTCGCGAATCGATGGGCCTTGGCTCGTTACGCACGGTACGAGGTAAAGAAATTTGGCGTCTCTTTAAAAAACACCTGGGGCTAAAAACCGATGAGGATGTTGCAGAACTTGAAAAAGAGTGGCACACCTACCTCAACGAGGACCTGCAATTCGATAGCGTTCGCGGAAAGGAAGCTGCGGGTCTAAGGGATCTGAATTCCTACCCACGTCGGCCGCTGCGGGCAGCACGCCTGCTCAGTGAGGCAATCGAAGGTGGCTCTGCAAATCCTCGAGTCTTTGACGAATTGGCCAGCCTAAAAGGGCAAAAGGGCGAAATGGACGAGGCTGTGGAACTGTGGCGTAAAGCTGTGGAGTTGGATCCACTTGAAGCCGAATACACCTTTCACCTAGGGCGCGCCCTCAAGGAAACTGGTGAATCCGAGGAAGGAGAACGGTTGATTGCGCTGGCCAAAGAAATTGGCTCTTCGGATCCCGCCCTGCGTTACGCCTTCGAAAATATGGATGACTAAGACCCCTAAAAGCCGTTTGTGGTAAAGAGCGGCAGTAGGGAAATCAGAACAGGGGAATGGGCTACAATCCAATCCCCCCACTCTGATTAGCCATGAAACAGTACCTCGAATTGGTACGCGACATCCTCGAAAACGGGGAACGCAAAGCCGACCGCACCGGAACCGGAACTCGCTCGATTTTCGGCACCCAGACCCGCTATGATTTGCGGCAAGGTTTCCCACTGCTTACAACCAAAAAAGTACTCTTCCCGGCTGTGGTTCGAGAGCTACTTTGGTTTCTTCGCGGTTCTACCAACATTAACGACAATCTGACCCAGCACACCCGATCTGGGACGCATGGGCAGATGAGAATGGCGAACTGGGTCCGATTTATGGATACCAATGGCGAAATTGGGGTGGGACCGGCATCGACCAGATCAAAAACGCAATCCACACCATCAAGACGGACCCGGATTGCAGACGCAATATTGTTTCTGCATGGAACGTCGCTGACGTCCCCAAAATGCGGCTACCTCCCTGCCATGCGTTTTTCCAATTTGGCGTTAGCAACGGCCGCTTGGATCTGCAGCTTTATCAACGCTCGGCCGACATCGCCCTGGGCGTGCCGTTTAACATCGCCAGTTACGCTTTGCTGCTGACCATGGTGGCTCAGGAATGCGACTTAACCCCAGGTGTGTTTGTCCACACACTTGGCGACGCCCACATTTATGAAAACCATGTGGAAGGCATGCTAAAACAACTAGAGCGCACGCCTAAGTCACTACCGCAATTGATCGTTGCCCAAAAGCCATTTGATCAAATTGCCTTTGAAGACATCGCATTGATGAATTACCTGCACGATCCGTTCATACGCTTTGAAGTTGCGGTGTAAATTCGATGCAATCTGCCTCAAATCCTTCCATGCAACCCTTGTTTGAAATAGTCGTCGCCGCTGATCAAAACAACGGCATAGGCCTTGATGGGGACTTGCCTTGGAAATTGCCAGGCGACCTGCGCTTTTTCAAAGAGCTGACCATGGGAGATGGCAATAACGTCGTAATCATGGGACGCAAAACATGGCAGTCGATTCCTGACCGATTTCGGCCCCTAGACAGAAGAATCAATATCGTGCTTTCGCGCCAGCAATTGGACTTGCCGGCAGGCGTGTTGTTGGCTGGTTCTCTAAACAAGGCCTTAGACATATGCGAGAACGAATTGCCGGCTTCTGTGAACAGGGTATTTGTAATTGGCGGCGGCCAGATATACGCCGAAGCATTCACTCACCCTAATTGCTCGCGGGTATATCTCACCCGCGTCATGGGCGAGTTCGCTTGCGACGCCTTCCTGCTAGGCTTGGATAAGCAATGGCAATCGGTGGCCTGCAGTGAAACGCACACCGACAACTCCATCCCCTACCACTTTGAAACCCTAGAGCGCCGCGCATAAACATGAATAAAACCCCAACCGTCCTCATCATGTTGCTTACGTTTGGCCTAGGCATTTGGATGGCCTGCGCCAAGCCGGAGTCCCAACTGGACTCAACGACACCTTTCTGGAAAGGCAATACCCATACTCACTCATTGTGGAGCGACGGCGACGCGGCCCCCGAATGGATTGCAGATTGGTACAAAGAACAGAACTACAATTTCCTTGTTCTATCGGATCACAATATTCTCTCCACTGGGAATAAATGGTTTCCAGTGAAAGATAAAACGCGACTTACTCCCCAGCGCTTAGCCGCACTGCAAACTCAATTCGGCGCTGATTTGGTGCAAACTCGGGTAGAGGGTGACGGTACCGAATCCATGAAGTTGAAGACCTTGCCGGAACTACGGGCGCGCTTCGAGGAAATAGGCCAGTTCATTTTCCTGCAAGGCGAGGAAATTACCGATGGCTTCGACAAGGCCAACATCCACATCAATGCTTTTCCTTTATCCGAACTCATCCGACCTCAAAAAGGTGCCAGTATTCAAGAAACATTGCAGCGTAATTTCGACGCCGTCCATCAGCTAGCCCAAGATACTGGCAAAGGCATCATTGCCCACTTGAATCACCCTAACTTCACCTGGAGTTTGACTTGGCAAGATTTTGCTGCCATTCAGCACGAGCAGTTTTTTGAAGTCTACAACGGGCACAACTCGGTCCGCAACTATGGTGACGCCGAACGTGAATCCACCGAGCGCATGTGGGATTTGGTAAATACCGCTCGACTGCGTGAGCATGGACTTCCACTGCTCTTTGGCTTGGCAACCGATGACTCTCACCATTACCACGATTGGGGTGAAAATCATCCCAACCCTGGGCGTGGTTGGGTGCAAGTACGGGCCGCAACCTTAGAGCCTGAAGCACTAGTTTCAGCTATGCAGCAAGGCGACTTTTATGCTTCGACTGGAGTGGAAATTAATTATTCCAGTACCGGCGACGCCATTCAACTTGCCATACAGCCTAAACCCGGCGTAACCTACCGAACTGAGTTCATTGGAACCCGCGGCGAAGAAATTGGTGTCGTTCTGCAAACTAGCTCGGAACTCACACCCAAATATTCTCTTATCGGAGACGAGTTATTTGTGCGCGCACGGATTACGTCTTCCAAGCTCCACGCCAATCCGTTTGCTGAGGGTGATTTTGAAATGGCTTGGTTGCAGCCGATACAAGGCGGCGGTAAATGAGGTGATGAAGTGAATGGCCGTGCGGGAATCTGTGATTTTGAAATATGCGTAGACTCATTCGACGCTGCCATTCAAGCCTTTCACTCGGGCGCCGCTCGCTTAGAACTTTGCGCCGACCTTGCCCAGGACGGCTTATCGCCTGATTCGCAACTGCTTGATGCCGTTTTGCGGCGGGTAACAATCCCGGTGATGGTCATGGTTCGCCCACGACCGGGCGATTTCATTTACAGCTCTGTAGAGCTTTCGCAAATGAAAGAAGAGATCCAAACTCGCCGTCATTCTGGCTGCCATGGATTTGTTTTCGGCTGCTTAAACGCGGCGGGAATGCCCGATTTGAATCATTGCGGCCAACTGCTGGAGGCGGCCGCGTCTTTGCCTTGCACCTTCCATCGCGCTTTCGATATTTGCAAGGACCAATTTGAAGCCCTTTCTCAACTACAACAGCTTGGCTTTACCCGCATCCTTACGTCTGGTAACCAGCAAACCGCGTGGCAAGCTCGCAGCAGATTGCGCCAGCTAATCGAACATGCGAATGGTGGCATTCAAATCTTGCCTGCTGGAAAGGTTCGAGCGGATCATGCGCGCGCATTGCAGCACTATTTAGGCTGTACCGAATTGCACTCGTCTGCACTTAAGATCGCTTGCGACGCCGAAGCGGTAAGCGAACCTGGGGACGCGTAGCCTCCTCGGGATCATCCTCAGCGGGAGGATGCCCGGAAAGCAGTATGGCAATAGGTCGCCCCTTTTCGCTGCTTGCCAAAATGATTTGAATGGTAGCGGTCAGCGGAACTGCTAAGAACGCGCCAACAATTCCCCAAATCCCGCCCCAAACCACCACCGAAATGATGATGATCAAAGGCGAAATATTCAATTCTCGACCAAGTACCCGAGGTTCAAGGATAGTCCCCAGCACCAGGTTCACGGTCGCGTAACCCACGGCGATGGCGACGGCCGGCACCCAGGATTCATGCACCGCCAAAGCGGTAATGGTAGGCGGCAATCCAGCGACAATGCTGCCGAAAGTCGGAATGTAATTCAGCAATACAGTCAATAATCCGAATACTTCGGCATAAGGAATTTCACAAATTACCAACAAAAAGTAACAGACCGTTCCGGTCAAAATTGAAACCAGAGTTTTAATGGAAAGGTAGCGTTGAATGCCTTTACTGATCGTATCAATTGCCCGAGCCGCCTCCTCCTTACGCGTTCCAGCAACGGCCAACATCTTGCGTCGGAAAATATTTTGTTCGGCAAAAATGAAGGCCATGTAGATCAAAATGACAACCAAGGAGCGCGTGAAGTTAATGCCGCCCCCAATCAAGCTGGCCAAAGCACCTTTGGCATCAAATTCTTTCAGGGCATTTTTGACCGTTTTTTTGATGTCATCAGAAGGCAGTTGCCATTGATCGACGCGGATGCTCAAGCGGGTGACCATTTGCCCCCAGGTGGTTTCCTCAACCTCCTCATTCTTGCCTTCCGTTTCGCTAGCTTCACCCTTAGTGGGGTCAGCCGTAGACTCTCCCACTGAATTTCCCTCGGCGGCTGGGCCTTGTTCATTCGCTGGCAGTTCTTTTTTTACCGCCGGCGCGCCCTGATTTTTGATCGGGGCAGACTTAACCGGGGCACCCGCCCCTTTTCCACCCATAGATGCCTCCGCCTTCGCCGGTTCCGGACCCAAAAAGGTAGCAACGCTTTCTTGCACCAACCAACCAACCTGAAATAACGAATAAAACAGAATCACTGTCAACCCAAGCACCGCGACTGGGCCTGGAATTTTGCGCTTTTCCAACGCGGTTACCACCGGCTGCAGCACATTAGCCAACAACAGCGCAATGATCATTGGCTGCAAAATGGAAGCACCAATGTGCAGTACCCAACCAATCAAAACCGTTGCAATGATTACCAATGCAATGGTCTGAGCTCGGCTGCCGGCCCGGGTGCGTGCGTCCATGACACCAGATTAATATTTCTGCCCAAATTGCACGACAGGAATCGCCATACTCCGAGCATGGACTTTGATCACCAAGCATCCCGACGCCCCTGGGCGCTGCTGAGCCTGTGTCTAGCCCTAGCCATTATTGCTAGTTGTTCTCAGCCCAAAGCCCACCACCCAGGCAGATTCGGGACTTACATGCTGCGTCGTCTGGCTAGCCAAACTGCCCCGGCGGCCTCATTTCGTGGAGTTTCATGCGCTGCCAATGGTGTAGTCTGGGCTTCCGGCAGTTCCAGCAGCATTTATCGCAGCAACGATGCCGGCCAAACTTGGCAAAGGGTGCCGGCGCCTGGCAAAGCTGACTTAGATTTTCGCGACGTGCACGCTTTTGACCTCGATCGGGCCATAGTCATGGCGGCCGGGCCCGGCGATGCCAGCGCTCTTTTCGCAACCCAGGACGGCGGTAACACCTGGAAGCAACTGCTTGCGAATCCAGATGAAAAAGGATTTTTTGATAGCATCGCAATAAACGCTGACGGTAGTGGCTTTTTAATCGGCGACCCCGTCGACGGCCACTTCACTCTCTACGCAGGTGAAGAAAGTAAAATTTGGCAACGGGTCACGCCACCCTCTGCCCCCGCCGCCCTGACCGAAGAATATTGCTTTGCGGCCAGTGGCACTGCAATTGCGCTTACCTCGAAGAACACTCTTTGGCTAGCTACTGGTGGTGCAAAATCACGAATATTGCGAACGGCAAAACCGGCCCATTGGCCCGACCAGCTCCATTGGCTGCAGCAACCTTCCACCCTTGGCAACGGCGAGGCGTCGCAAGGGGTGTTTTCCATCGCTTTCCGAGACGAGCAAAACGGCGTGGCCGTCGGCGGCGACTATTCCAATCCGCTAGAGGCTAAATCAGTCTGCATGCGCACTGCTGATGGCGGTAAAACATGGCAAAGCATTTTGGACCAAGGACCGTCGGGTTTTCGGTCCGGAGTGAGCCATGTGCCTGGTACCCATCCGCCCGTTTGGATTGCGGTGGGATCCCACGGCGCTGATTGGAGCCAGGATGACGGCTTAACCTGGCTGCCGCTACCGGATTTTGAAGGCTACCATGCCATTGCCTTTGGGCCCGACGGCCTTGGCGTTGCGGTTGGCGGCCCGAATAAGGCTTTTCTCACCCTAAATGTTTTATCGCTGAACTAAATGAGGTTGATTAAAGCGCGATTGGTCTAAATGCGATTGGACTACCACCCATATGCGGCACGCCATCGTTCCAATGCAGCGCCTTCGCCAGTTGCACACTGCTCCAAAATTGCGCCATCGGGCGCCGGCGCTAGGCGATTTAAAGCCAATGCGAGTTCGCGGCGGTATGGCTCTTCGCAGTCTCGAAGCAAGTACCACAAGGTAATTCCATCCTTGGCCTGAGCATGCTCAACCAATGAGACTAGAGCTGCCTGTCTGGTAGTTGCAGCAACTTCGCGGTCCACGAAGAACTTCCAAGCGGCAGCAAACTCACCGCTCGCTTCGTCCCTCACGGGCGCCACCGGGCCAGAACCAGCGTATGCCCAGGTGTATGCCCCACTCGGAACTACCACAGACCGACCTTGGCTTTCAAAAGAGACCAGTCCAGCTACGACCCGCAGCTGGGTAATCCGATCGGACAGGATTTCAGTTTCATAAATGCAACCCAAATCCACTGCAATGCCACCTGGCGTATCCACTTGAAAAATCCGCGGCGCCGCAAAGATGCTTGCAACCATCTTTCCTTGCTCCAGGCGTAACAAATATTCACCATCAATGGCACTAGAATCCGCAACTGAAAGCGCGCTGTTTTCCTCCAAGATGACCTCGCCAATTTCGCCAACGCCCACTCGAGCGCGCGCACCCTTCGGAGTGATTAATTTGCTTCCTATGCCGATGTTTTGCGGATTTTGGCCCGAAATCGCGATCGAATTAGAATTTATTGAATTGGCCGGCCCTTGCTTTGCCGAGATTAACTCGGGACGGCCCATCAACGCGCGGACCACAAAACCCGACGCGTAGTCACTCTCCGACTCTGGCAAATCCTCCGGCCACCAAAAATATAGGCTGAGCAATACTGCAGCAGCCATGGACATCCACTGCCAACGCATGCGCCGAAGTGGCTTGGAAGTGGACTCAAAATTAGCCGGACGTTGTGGCAATGTGGGTTGGATTTCTCCCCAGCCTTGCCACCGCAGGGGTTGCAATTCCTCTACCCAATTTTGGATTTCATCGGGCGACGGATCCTTCGGATCGAGTTTAGGATCACTAGCCATGCCAGTTCCTTGTTTTTAGTTGCTGACGTAACTTCGCCAAAGCACGACTCAATTGCACCTTGGTTGAATCCGGATTGAGTTCCAAATGGACCGAAATTTGCGTCGCCGAGAGCTCTTCAATTAAACGCAACATTAGCAACTCTCGTTCGCGTTTTGGAAAGCCGGCGATGGCCCTCAGAAGCGCCGATTGTAGAGCTGTAGCCGACTGCGGCGCTACTCCGGGTAATCGTTCCAAGTCCATCGAAACTACAGACGTCCTGTTTTGCTCGCGCAAATAGCGCAAAGAAATGTTGCGCGCAATTCCAATCACCCAGGCTTGAAATTTGCTTTCCTCTGAAAGCTTCGGCAAGCCCACCCAGGCAGCGTAAAAGGTATCTTGCATTAAATCTTCGACGGCGTGTAGAGGAGCGTGTGCGAGCAGCATGGCGTGTACCAATGGCGCGCACACCTCATAAATCTCCCGGAAAGCATGCTGGTCACCCGCGCGAGCTTGAACAACGCGTTTTGGATCCAGGCGCCTACTTTCATTTCCCTTTTGCACTTTGAAGGTTTGCCCAAGCAACAATTTCATCGTAACTGGAATTGCCGGTGATAGGCCCAACCGTTTGTTCCAAATTCAAACGCAACGAAGGATTATTTTTGGCGAGTTCACAAGCTTTTTTCAAAGTTGATGGCAAAATTCGATGACCTTCGGATTCGAAACCGGCCAAGCAATATCCCAACCAGATCGCTCCATCGTCGGCGCAGAGTTGGGATGCCTGCTTGAGCTCTAATCCGCCATCGCCATCGCCGAAGGAATTAATTTGACTCACCGCACCCAAAAAGAAGCCAATGTCAAATAGCGCCATTCCCAAGTCAGTTTCCTGAGCTGACTTGCTTTCCGACGCTTGCATAAATTGCTTCAACGCCCGCCCCCGCAACAAGGAAAGCAAGCGGTCCTTTTGAGCCAATCGCAAAGCAGGCTTTAAAACGTTGGATTTGCCCGGCATTCCCACCAAGATGGCAGCACGCCGCAGAGTTTCCATGTGAACTATTGTGTGTGAACTGTGATCTAGAATTTGCACAACGTCGTCGGCAAGAGCTTTGGCGGAATAATCTGGGTCGCGTTCAAAGGCACCCTCTCCCCACGGGATGGACGCGTGATTGCCGATTTCCAGCGGAAAGCAGATTCCAGGCGGGCCTGGGATGGCGGATGGCCTAGCTTCTAGGCTGGCCAAACTCTGAACTGCTGCAACGGGCAAGGCTACAGCCAAAAGTAAAATTGTTGTCACTTTCATGATTGGTGGTGGCAAAACGATTGTTCTGATGCCTTCTAGTGCCAACCAATCGGGTTTTGTTAACTACTTTATTTACAAATCTTAGAATGGACTCATGAGCAAAAACTCAATCACGGTTTTTCTGGGTCTAATACTCGTTGTTGCTTTCGCCGCCTCCGGATTCAGCAACCGTGGTTACGCCCCTGATGCCGGCCGTAGCTTCGCTAAGCTCGTAGTTACCGTAAGTGGTCCCAAAGACGACTGGTCCAACTACGGCTGGCTGTGGGATGAAGGCGAGCGTCGCAATGGGGTGCCGTGGATCGTGTCTGCCGGAACCTTGGCCGACGACCCCTCCAAGCGCCAGTCAAAAGGGTCGAATAAATCCATTTATTGGTGGATCACCGACACTGCCTGGGCGATGAAGGTCGGGCCTACCGAAATTGAAATTTTGAATGCAATTGGTGAAAAGGGCTGGCGCATGGTGGAAAGTAAAAGCGGAGCCAACCACTCATATATTGCCTCCGAGATGGAATGGGACAGCGCCGTGACCTACTTTTTCCAGCGCTAGCTAGGCATCGGCATAAAAAAAGCCGCATTAGCAAAAA
>JACNIZ010000345.1 GCA_014382805.1 Planctomycetota bacterium | reverse complement strand
ATGTCGTTGAAATCCAATGCCAAGTAGTCTGGTTCCGATTTCATTTCACTGCCTCCTTGTTTCCAGCAACTTTTTCAATGGCCCGCAAAATTCGAACATGGGCCCCGCAACGGCAAAGATTGCCATCCATTCCTTTGATAATCTCTTCTCGATTAGCGTTAGGTTTGCGCACTAATAGCCCCGCGGCATTCATAATCATCCCAGGCGTGCAAAAACCGCACTGCTGTGCGCCTTCTTCGGCAAATGCGCGTTGCAGGGGATGCAAGATCCCATCGGCGGAAAACTCTTCAATAGTGGTGACGTCCTTGCCCTCCACATCGGCCAAGTTCAGCTTGCAGGAGCGCCGGGCTTTACCATCCACCAAAACGGTGCATGAGCCACAGTGCCCCGCTCCGCAGCCATATTTCGTGCCGGTCAGCTCAAGGTCTGTGCGCAGCACGGCTAGAAGTGGACGTTTGTCATCGGTCTCAAGCTTGTGACTTGTGCCGTTGACGGAAAATTGAATCTGTCGCGTCTTCATGAAAGTCCTCCAGGCGGGTTCGATTGTAACTCCATAATCGAGCCTGTTCACTCCCACCGCTCCAAATATGGGGAGGATTTCAGTGAAAGGAAAGCGCCACCTCCAAATTAGGGGATCATTTCTTCAGGGCCCAAAAATTTGGGCTGGCGGTTTAGCACATTGAGGTCAACCACGGCTTGTGTGCGGGCGAGGATTTCGCGCAGCCGGATCTTGAAACCAACGGTGCCGCCGACTTCGCGAGCGCTGAAACCGATCGCATCGATATCGGCGGAATGGGCCAAATAAACCGCACGCAGGCAATGGAAGCGTTGCGAGACTATGACGAAGCTATCCAGGCCAAATACTTTTTTGGCTCGAATGACCGAGTCCAAGGTGCGGAAGCCGGCGTAGTCTCGCACCACGTGGTCGGTGGGCACGCCAAGCTCAACCAAATCGTCGCGCATTTGGGTGGGTTCGTCGTAGCCGAGGCGCGAATTGTCGCCGCTGACTAAAATCCGCTCGACCTTCCCTGCTTGGTATAAGGCCAACGCAGCTTCGATTCGGTAGCGATAAAATAGATTCACCCGGCCGCTAGGCGCCCATTTGGAGGTCCCCAATACTAAGGCCACCCGACGATTGGGAATTTGCTGTAAATCGTCGTAGATTTTGGCTTCCGAAACCGACGCCACATATTGGTCCGCCGCCAGCGGCAGCACACAGAAGACGGTGAAAATCAATACCCAAACGTAGCGATACTTGCGGAGAAAGGCGGCAACGTTGTTTTGGCGCTTGGGGAAAAACTGATTCAACAGCACAGCTCCAAAACTTGCGCGACGAGTTTGCCTATACCTTGATCCACAGCGGCAATATCCGGACCCAAAATATAAGCAGGTGTGGACACGATTTGGTTTTTTGTGTCGACGTGAATTTCATCCACTGCGCACTTCACCATTTGAGCTCCAGTTTTGGCGGCTTCGACGGCAGGGCCCTCGTGGATAGCTCCAAGAGTGAGTTGCGGCATCAAACCTTTTAGCGCCAAAGCCACAATCGCCGGGGCGATGCAAATGGCTCCGATCGGTTTCCCCGCCTGGATAAAACTGTGAATTAATTGCTGCAAATCGGGAATGACGTCGCCGTTTGCCCCGGCAGTGGCAAAGTTACAAAGATTATGCGCAGCTCCCGATCCACCAGGCAAAATGAGGGCGTCAAAATTTTTGCCATCTGCTGCACTTAAGGGCAATACTAGTCCTCTGGCAATGCGCGCCGATTCAGCCAGTTGATTGCGACTTTCCCCCGCTTGAGGTTGGCCCTTGAAATGCTCACAAACAGCCCATTGCGGTTCGTCAGGGGCAAATGCCTGTACCTCAGCACCGGCACGACTTAAATGCAAAAAGGTTAATACAGACTCGTGGATTTCGGATCCATCGAATCTGCCTGCACCGCATAAGACGACCGCAACTTTTTTCATGCGGATGCATCCTAACCCAAAGCGCGGGCGGATTCTATGCTGCGAATTTTATTCCGACGCCGCGCTGCTATTGACGCTGAAATTCCGGTGAACCTAACAGCAAGGCAAGCAACTGGGGCGCAACATCGGCGACCACTGGCCCGCTGCGTTTTGCCTTTTTGCCACTTAGGTAATCCTGTAAAACTTTCTGCAGCGCCTGTTGCGTTACTTCACCAATCCCACCTGGAATAACGTGCAGCGCCAACTGATCCGCCCATTCCTGCGGCCGTGAATTGCGCAAGCAGCGGTTATAAAACGCTGCAGGAATTTTGACGCCCTTCAACTTGCCATCGGCGATTTGCGCAGCGAATTCCCAGCGAAATGCCATCGCTCCCGGATCCAGCCAGGCGTCGGCGCGATCCGACCAGCCAGTGGGCACGTCACAGCCATAGAGAGGCTGCCCCATCAAAGCCAGAGCCCGGAATAATTGCAAGGGTCGCTCCACCTCGGCATCAGTAGCCCGCAACGAACTAACGACATACTCCCACGGCGTTTTGACCTTGGCGCGGAAATGCTGAGGATCGTAAAAATCCGGGTGACTTACCACCGCGCTGACCAATTCGGTCAAGCTGCCATTGCTTTGCTCAAATGCAGCGGCAACGTCAGCAACCATTTGCGACGGCGGGTTGTCTTGAACTAGGTAACTAACCATTTTGCTCGCTAGATAATGGGCGGTAGCTGGGTGCTGCGCTAATTCATCCAAAATCCACTCCCCTTGCGACGGCGTGGCTGGATCCGGCTCAGGCATAGGCTGATCAAAGAGCAACTTTTCGCCGCGCTGATGACGTCGGGCGTCGAATTGGAATTCGAAACTGCCCGGTTTGTTGCGACTGCCGCGGTCCACCGTCCAACCGGTCAAAGCATGCGCCACCGCGACCACGTCCTTTTGCTCGTAAACCCGGTCGACCCCCAGCGTGTGCAATTCCATCAATTCGCGAGCATAGTTTTCGTTAGGACCGCCGCGTGCTGCTCTTACGACCTCGGACTCGGCCCGCGCTTGGTTGCCGCCTTTATTCAAGGCGCGTTGACGGATTCGATCCAGTTCCTTTTCACTTAACTTGCGCCGGGACAAATGCTGATCCAAATAATAAAGCATCGCCGGATGCTTGGCGGTGGCATGCAGCATGCTGGAAAAATCGGTCCACTGCAACCCGCGAATGACGTCACGCTCCCAGTCGGGGATCATTAAACCCGCTTGCAGTCCCTTGCGAAAAGTCACATTGAAGTGATTGCGCCAAAAATTGGCAAGGACCTCCTCGGCTTGGCGGTCGCTGAAGGCACTGCGCAGCAAAATATCGGTCATCAACTCGCCCTGCATGCGCCGTACTCGTTCGCGCTCTCCTTTGCGCTGACTGGCGGCGTCCACAGCCTGGCTTTTTTCGTCGCCGCGCATATAGGCATAAGACTCCGCCACGCTGTATTTCAGGGTTTCCATTTTGTCCAAATGGTCCACCAACTGTTGACGGCGTGGCTCGCGATCCTGCAATTGATCCTGCACCCAAGCGTCGATGCCGATGGACAAGACAAAATTGACGTTGAGTTCCGTCGGCGCAAAGCTGAGGCGGGAAAGCAGGTGCACTGCTTTTTCGCGTTCGGTGAGTGGAACGAGGGAATCCTGCGCCGGCGCAACGGCGGGGAGCAAGACCAGAAGGATGGTTGGGTAAAGGAAATGAAGCATGACTAGGTTCAATCTCAACCCGCAGCGATGCCTTCGGTTTCTTCCTTTGCCATCAGGGCTGCGGTTTGGCCGCCGATCAGGAGGAACAGCGACATCATCCACAAAAATACCATCACCAGGAAGAAGCTGGTCAAACTGCCATAAATTCGGTCGAAATGGGCCATCGAGCGCAGCCACAAGCGAAAACTACCGCCGAGAAACAGCCAACCGAGCACCGTCGGCACTGCACCGTAGACCAGAAAGCGCATTTCCAGCTTGCGCGACGGCAAAAACCGGTACGCCAGCACCACACCAGTCAGCAACAAAAGCACGATCAGGGGCCAATGGACAAAACTGTAGGCAATTCCCAAACTCTGCTCCCAGCCAAAAATTTTGCAGAGATAGGCAGCAAATTGACGGCCACTCAGCAGCAATACGTTGGCGGTGCCGACGAATAGGATGCCGCACAAGGTGATGCCCAGGTCGATTAAACGCAGCTTGGCAAAATGGCGCTTGCGTTCGGCCCGGAACACTCGGTTCAAACCCTTGCGTGCACCGCCCACTCCGCGCGACGCAGCCCACAATGCAGCGAATGCCCAAACAATCATGCCGCCCGACGGCCGCCGCCGAGCGAACTCTTCCAAATGGCGTTGGATGAGCTTCCCAATCTCTGGCGAAACGTTAGAAAAAGCCCGTGAAATAAATGCCGACATATCGCCCGGCAACGGCAGCAGATCTAACACCCAAACTGCCAAGATTAATGTTGGAAATAACGCCAACATGAAATAGTAGGTCATTTGGGCAGCGATTGCGCCCAGGTCCTCTTCCTTCATCGCGGCGACAAAGCGCTCGATGAAGGCATAAATCGAATGTCTAAGCCGACGCGCGGTAGGCAGCTGGTCCATGCTTGAAGCATAACCTCAGCGCCCACCGCGCAGGCTAAGTCGGGTCCATCAGGGCCCGCTGGCGGACCCAAATTTTTACTGAATGGTGTCGACGACAACCGGCGACAGCAAGGCGTTGGAATCGGCGGCTTGCAGATACACGGTCAGGCCGGCTAGTCCAGGCGGCAAGTTCTTGTTGATGGTAGCGAAACCCCAAACATTGACCGCCTTTTGGGCCACTTGCAAAGCGTTGTTGATCTGCAAATCCACTCCCAATCCTGGAATGGTGCTCGATCCGTGACCACTACCATTGAACAGGTAGGCGACCGAACCTTGCGTCGAATTGCTGACCGTGGCGCTCGCTTGGCTGCCACCTACCAATGGACCATTTAAAGTCAATGCCAGGTCGTAGCTGATGCCGCCAGCGGTATCAAATTTGCCAGCCCAGGTGCGCCAGCTGGTAGTTCGATACTCGTGGTGACTCCAGAAGCGGCCAGGAACACTAGGATCGTTTTCCAAGCCTGAATAATCGCCCCAGCGACTGCCGGTTTCGGCACTGGTGCTGATTTGCAATTCCAGATGATCTTTCAGAGTGCCCGCCGCGTCGCCCGGAGCACGCCAAGCTGAATTCACACCGACGTATTGGGCCGAGGAAGATTGGTTGTAAGCGATCGCCATGTTGCCGTCGGCGTCGACGTTGATGTCACCGAACCAGGTGTAAACACCCGAGCCAGCATCAACGTAACCACTATCAGCAAGCGTCGGATTCGAGCCTGAAGTTGGCCAACCGTTTAGGTTAATTTTGTACCACCGCACTTGGCAAACACCAGAATGGCCGACGTTATGGCACAGGTACAAGTAGCCGTCGCGGACGACGCCGTTTTTGATCCGAGTATCAATGGTGGCTACGCGGTTGGAACTACCCAACTGAACCGCACCAGGAGGTGAGCCCCAAGCACCCACGTCGACGTTTACCTTATGCAGAGTTGCTGCACCGGCTGGATCTTCGACTGCGTACAACTTTAATTTTGGGCTACCCAAGGTCCAGGCACTTGCAAAGTAACCGGTGCCGTCGTCAAAGTTTTTGGTCGCTGCGTTAGACAGCAAAGTGGTCTTGGTCAAAATACTAGTCACGGAAACCGCACCACCACTCAACATGGGAGTTTTGTCCATGACGTGAATGTAGTTGGCATAACCGCTGAAGCAGTCGGCAACCACAAAATACGCGTCGGTAGAGCAGCCTAGGTTTTCAAAGTCAATGAAGCCACAAAGCGAGCTGACGTTAAAGCGGTATTTGTGCCAAGCTCCGTTTGGATCGCTGTCATCGGAAACGGCGATGTTGAAGTAGTCGCCATTATTGTGTTCGGCGGCGGCAATAACAAAACGGCCAGCATGTGGGTCGTAAAGCGCAACCGGGTCAAACACAAAACCGTTGGTGCCGAAGAACGACTCCAAACCAGTATTAAATTGCTGGTTGCCATCCTTATCAAAGTAACGCATATCTACGTTAACTACCGCCACGATGTGGTTTGGACCTACTGCCAAATCTGGATCGGGAGGCGTCCAACCGGTGCTGGTGAAGGCACGGAATCCAGTGGCTGCACGAGTACCGCCTTCGAAGTTATTGGAATCGTCGACCCAGTTCGGATCCCATTCCGGCGGGGCAATTTGACCTTCAATGTCCGCACGGGTGACGTCTTGCAAAGCGGCTACTGGCTCGACCAGCGGTGGAGCAGGAAGATCCAAGCTTGCAGGCGCGTGCACCGTCAGGCCGACAGCGTTATTGTCGTCCGCAATCGAACCATTCCAGGTGTAAGCCAATTGGCCAAAGTCACCGCGCACTGCATGGCGACTGTTCAAGCCGACCTGCATGTTGCGCTTAGCACCATCGCCATCGGTGGCGCAGACAAGTTCGCCTTGCAGCTCACCGGTAGCAGCGAAGTCTTGCCGATAAACGCTGATTGGAGTGGTTGGTTTACCCCTCTCATCAAAAGTCATCGCGCCGTTTTGATTAAACAAAACGCTGTAGGCACCGTCCTTCGCCATAGCCACCGTGGCACCGTTGCAATAGCCTTCATCCGCGAGTGGAGATACCCAAGTGGACCCCAGAGCCGAACCATCGACGCTAAACAAGCGCGCATTCACTTGATACTCCATGCCGTCATTCAAGCTCATCCAAGCCACGGCAAATTGATCACTGCCATTGGAATCCAGCGATGGTTCGATCGCCTGATTACCGGTCGAGCTACTCAAAACCATTTCACCAGCGACGGCTTTGCCTGCCGTGTTGAAGCGACGTCCAAATACTCCTGCTGGAGTTTTGCCGTCGGCTTGAGTGCGCGCCCATGCAGTAACGAAGCCGTCGCTTAATGCGGCTACGCATGGCATAGCTTCGACTCCAGCTTCTGCTTGAGAAAGACGGAATTCGTCGCCCAGGGGCTGACCGGAAGCGTCGAACAAACGAGCGTAGGCCATGCTGCGGCCGGCGTGCGCACTCAACCAAGTTACGACCAATTGGCCGCTTGGCAGCGCGGTAATCGCCGGGTCGACCTGGTCGCCAGCAATGCTTTGGTTGACCAGCTGATCTGAGCCGATGGCATCAAATACACCGGTTTCGGATTGATTGGCCATCTGGCGCATGAATATGCCACCGCTTTGACCATCCTGTTCTCCATAAGAGCACCATGCCACCCAAGCGCTGCCGTCGGCGGCGAAGGTTACAGAAGGTTCGAGCTGCCCCCCTGGCATGTAATGGTTGACGTGTAGCTCGGTGCCGATGGCGCGGCCGAGAGGGTCGAACAGCTGCGCAAAAACTCCATAGCTGCCGACTTCCTGACGTCGGCTACCCCAGGCCACCAAGGTGCGGCCGTCGGGAGCGATATCTAAACTTGCGTCGTGTTGGGTGCTGCGCGTATAGGTATTGGCGCGAACCTCGATGAGTTTTTCGGCTTCAGACTGCTGTGCGGTGAGCGCAGACGTCGGAAGTCCTGCGGCCAAGGCGAATGCTGGCCACAACAGAATCCTAGATTTCACAGTAATTCTCCTGGAGATTTGGGGGGATCGGAATGGTCCTGGGGGTTTTCAATCTATCCCCACCAGTTCATCGGTTCCTTGAATTCTGAAAATGAACCCAAAAATTAGGCTTTGACCGCGTCGGAGGCTATTTTTCCGTCGAGCATGCGCACCACGCGTCCGGTTCGAGCAGCCAACTCTTCGTCGTGGGTCACAATGACCACAGTGGTGCCCTCGGCCTGTAGCTCTTCAAGCAATTGCACGATTTGCGAGCCGGATTGGGTGTCCAGATTGCCGGTGGGTTCGTCGGCGAGCAAAAGTTGCGGTGCATTGGCAAGTGCGCGGGCGATGGCAACGCGCTGTTGCTGACCGCCAGATAGCTGCGATGGACGATGATGCATTCGATCCCCCAAACCCACCCGCTGCAATAGTTGGGCGGCGCGTAGCATACGATCGGCATTTTTCATCCCCGCCAAGCGCATCGGCATGGCGACGTTTTGTAATGCAGTGGAACGTGGCAGCAAGTGGAAGCGCTGAAAGATAAACCCAATATTGCGATTTCGAATCGCCGCCATTTGATTGACGTCTAGAGTGGAAATGTCATGGTTGTTCAAAATATAGCGCCCGCCGGTGGCAGTATCCAAGCAACCGAGTATGTGCATTAAGGTCGACTTGCCTGAACCGGATGGACCAAGAATCGACATGTACTCGGCCGCTTCAATGCGCAGATCGACGTCGCGCAGAGCGTGCACAGTGCTTTCACCATTGCGAAAAACGCGGTTGATTTGATGCAGTTCAATCATGCTCATTCCTCACGCAAAGCGGAAACGGGATCTAATGCCGCGGCACGCCGGGCGGGGAACCAGCCAGCTAAGCAACCACAAATTCCGAGCAAAACAATGATGGCTGTCCCTAAAGAAATGGACAGCACGGGGTAGCCCAAATAGGCGCGCACGTCTGGTTCTAACGGTAGTTGGTTGACGATCGCGAATAGGGTGGCGCAAACGGCCATGCCAGCTACCCCACCGAGTAAGGTGACGGCAATTCCCTCTGTAAGCCTTTCGCTGGTGACTTGTCGCGGTCGTGCCCCGAGGGCCATGCGTATTCCAATTTCGCGGCTGCGCTCCTCGACCATAACGTACATCAGATTCATGACTCCAAGCATGGCCACGAGTAAGCTGAAAAATCCGACCACACCGTTGAAATAGCGGTTGCCGTCGAGCATGCCGTTGATCATATCATCCAGCGCGATGTAATCCATGATGCGCAACGCGTCGCGATCGTTGGCGTCGAAACGATAGCGCGTGGCCAAGGTTTGATAAATGGCATCCAATGCGGCTTGCTTTTGCGTTGGGTCGCGCAAGCCAATCATGAGCAATGAAATATTTTCCCATCCCATTAAATCTCGAAATGCTGTGTGCGGTATGACCACCTTATCGCGGTCGTCGCCGTCATAGCCGGACACGCTCACTCGCTCCTGGCGCACCCCAATGACGACAAAAGGCACGTTTCTCAATTCCACCGTTTCGCCGATGGCCTCTCCGTCACCAAATAATCTTTGTTTGGAGCGATGGCCTAAAAAGATCACGCGGCGATGCAGCTTGACGTCAAGTTCGTTTAGGAAACGACCACCTGCTTGTGGCACCATGCCTCGCAATTTTTCATAAGCCGGGCCGCAGCCCGACAAAGGCACGTTGATTCGTTGTTGTCGATACTTCAATGGGTTACCGCCGCCGCGCACATATTCCAGGGCGACGGTGTGGGCTTGCGGTACACCATTCTTCAGCAATGCTTCGTCCTCCACGTGCAGGGAAATAAAGCGACCGGCGGTCATTCCTTGGAAAGGTACGGTGGTCGATCCACCTCCCACGCGGAGCAAATTACTGCCAAAATTGCTAATAGTTTGATTGGTCGCGACCAAAAAACTTTGGCCGAAAGCAAGCAACAAAGTCATCGACAAAGTCCCCCATGCCACTCCCAGTGCCACCAAACCCGCCCGTCGGCGTTCGGCCCATAACTCGCGCAATGGATCAAGCAGGAATTCCATTAATCCATCAATGCTTGAATCGGGTCCATGCGTGCGGCGCGGCGCGCGGGGAAATAACCAGCAATTAAACCCGTCAGGCTAAGTAGTAAAACAGTGCCGACGCCAACCGCTAGTGAAATATGCGGGTAGCCGAGCACGTCTGTGAGTGGCGAAATGGCAACCAGAGCAGTCAACCCCCATGCAGCCAGGAAACCGAGCAAACCTCCACTAGTCACTAGCAACATGGTTTGCAGCAATACTTCATTCAATATCCAGCGCGGCAAGGCTCCCATGGCCATCTGAATACCGATTTCACGGCTGCGGCGCTTTATGATGACAAACATTAAATTGCCGACGCCTAAACCTCCGACGAGCAGAGTCAAAGTGCCGGCAAGGGCAGACAGAATCTTGATGGCTTGAAAAATAGTGTGGCGGACGCGTTCCCCTTCGGTGGTATCCCAGGTATTCAACGCGTCGCGATCTTGTGGATCGAAATTCAGTTTGCGCCCCAATGCTGCATATACGCCTTCGATCACGTTTTGTGTTTGATTCGGATCAGCGGCTCGGTAAACAAAATTGTCGACCCAACGATCCCCAAATAAACGCCGATACGTGGACGCTGGAATGCAAATGCGCAGGTCATCAGAACCGTTGTAATCGCTGTCTTGTAACTTGGGCTGCAGCACACCCACTACCGTAAACGGCGCGCCGGCCAGCACAATTTGCTTGCCGATGGCGTTTTGATTGCCCAGCATTTGCTGCTTAATCCGATTGCCCAAAAACATCACCCGACGGCCCAGGCGTTGGTCCTCTTCATTCAAAAACCTACCACCCGCCGCCACGTGCATACTGCGCATTTTGCCGTAGATGGGAAATACCCCGTTCAATGTCGTCCTATATTGATTTTGGCCGACGGCTAGAGTTTCCGAGCGCAGGTATTCCGGACTGACTGCACCCATGCCCGGCACTTCGTCCATTAACGCAAGTATGTCCTCGTCGGTTGCGCGCAGTTGGCGCCCTTCGGGAAAACCGTTAAAAGAACGCGTGGTTTGATTCACCCATGTCACGACTACGCTGTTGCCCATGCCCTGGCCTCGCTCGTGCAACAGGTCTTCTAATCCCGATCCGAAAGCCAACATGGCCACCACTGCGAAAGTTCCCCAGCCCACGCCCATCAGCGTAGTCATGGTGCGACTGCGCTGTTCACGCAGGCTTTGCAACCATTCATGGAGCGGAGTAATCAGCACGACAGTAGTGGTTAATTACGTTCGGCGACAAAATCGCCTACTTCCACACCCGAAACAATTTCGACGCTCATGCCGTCACTCAAGCCGACTTGGATTTCCATTTCCAGCGGCTGACCCATTTCGTCGAATTGAATGATATATGCCTTACCGGCGCGGAAATCGACGACACGTTCAGGCAGAATCATCACGTCTTGGGCCTGCTGCAGTCGGATGCGCGCCACCGCCGAATAGCCGGACCGCAACACCA
>JACNIZ010000342.1 GCA_014382805.1 Planctomycetota bacterium | reverse complement strand
CTCGGCTCCACGTTCGTAGAGATGACGGTCAGACGGGCGGCGGCGGTGCGTCAAAGGGAAGGGTGCCCACCGACGAGGCGGGGAATTCCCGTTACGAATCCCGCACCTGGCCCAACGAGGGCAAAATCATGGACCGTAGGCTCCCCTTTAGCGTGGGGCTTGATGACGTCGGCAAATGTTCCATACAGTTGCCGGCGGAAGCTAACCCTGCCGCTGGTGACACCGCCGTTGGCCAATTGCAAATGCTAACGGTCCCTACAGCATTGACTGGCAAAGTCGTTGATAGCGAAGGAAATCCAATCGAAAAAGCGCGTGTTTACCTTAACTACGCAACCACTGATTCTTTAAACGGTCGCTATTGGAATCACTGGTATGAATCCAATGAGAACTCAGACGCCAATGGTGAATTCAAAATCACTGGAGAAGTCAAAACCGCTGAAGGCTATCAATTGCAAATTTCCGCCACAGGGTTTGAGTCTAATAAACAAGAAATCGCTTTTGGAGCAAAGGATCAAACCTATATTCTGCTGAAAGCGCCAGCGATGCTAGGTTGCATTCTAGTGAATGATGATGTTCAAGCTTCGGACCTAAGCGTGCGACTAGAGGGAGAAAGAGGCGCCGGCGGATATGGGAGCTTGGAAACCACTAGTACCACAGGAGAACTCTCGTTCCGCATTCAAGCAGAGACTGGCGTGCCCTACCGGTTAGTGGTGAAAACGGAAGCTGGGGAAACAATTTTCAGTATTCCAGGCATTCAGTTGAACCAAAGCGAAGAACTCCGCCCAGGTCAATTGCAGCCATTGGATTTAAGAAACAAATTAAGCTGGATCAAACTAAAGATTGAAGACCCCGAGGGTGGGCCAATCCACGCCAAAGCTCGCACCCGTTTTGAGGAAGGGCAAGGCGAGATTATCGGTGAAAACGGCTACATAGCCATACTGAGGGCAAGTACCTTGCCGAAGGTTACCGTTTTCGCGCAAGGCTTTCGCTCAATAGTCCTCGAGGAGTTGGATGCGGATCAAACCATAATCTTGGAAAGATCAATTGAAGCAATCATTCGCGTACCAAAAGATCTAATCGGCTACCGGGGCTTAAGCGTGCAACTCAATCGATCTTTTTCAGGGCGACCTATGTCCTATGGTCCCAATCGATTTGATAAAAACGGCGAGGTTAGAGTCCACTTTCAAAAGGTTGGAGAATACGAGCTTGGATTGCAGCTTTGGGGAGGCAGCAACATCGGCGAAAAATTTACACAGGTTCAAACCTATGAAATCACCCACTCTGGCCAAGTCCTCGAATTAATCATTGACCGCGCAACCTTCGAAAAAGACGCCGCTGAGTTGCTTGACCAAAGGTAAGTTCAGCCAATTCCACTCATGAAACTCAAGCATCTCGCATTAGCCCTTTTGCTGCTAACAATGATCCTGGCTCTGATATGGAAGAATCCATTTGGCCATCCTAGCCACCCGGCACTTGAAACGGGCCAATCAGTAGTAGCTCCATCCAATACCGAGACGGCCCTCAGCGCAAGCCCGACAGTGGCGAAAGATGAAAGGCAAATTCGAACTCAGGCACCACGGCAAGCATCTCCTACTCTCAGTCCGTCGGAATCTAGTGATACCCCTTTCAATCAAGAATTAATTACTGTTACCGGGGTTGCAGCCGACGCCTTTCAAACGATCCCGAACGCCACTGGATACTATGCAAAGCACGAGCAGATTCCACCAGAAAGACGCGCTCTCGCTGTTCGCTTAGGACAAGGAGAGCGCATTAAGGTAACCAAAGAATTTGGTACGCCATTCCAAACCGACCCCAATGGCACAACTCAAATCCCTAAAACTGGGAAATCGATTTGGGTTTATCTAGAGAAGGGGAATTTAAGTGGCCACGTCACCCATGCACTTAAATATGACGTTCCGTTACAAGTATCCCTGTACCCGAATTCGGACTTGCTTGTATCAGTAATTGACCACGAGAAAAACCTTGTGCCCAATCTACCTTTTAGGGTATTAGATCGAACGCATGACTATTTCGTAGATCATTCCGCAGAATCCATCACCGATGAAACTGGGATTCGAATGCTGCGCGGCCTAGGCAAGTACCGCTCAAAGTTGAACGTGAAGCGTGGACTCTGCGTGGTTCCCAAGTTCACGATGTCGGAAGCGGAGATGTATCAAACCGAATGGCCAATGATTACCGAGGAAAAAGTTGCCGAAGGAAAGCTTACGCTGCAATTGCCGCAAACCGCTGAGATGGTGATCGAAATAGTAGACGCCAACGGCCAGCCGATTTCTCAAGATGGTTATGTCAATTTGTTCCCCCATCAAGTTCAAGATTTCGGCTGGCGATGGCACCCTCATGACCAAGCCAAAATTATTGACGGAAGCGCCAGGTTTAGACGCGTTGGGCTCAACGCGTCTCTAAAGGTGGCGGTGAATTCTGAAAGCTACCGCAAAACCGAATTTATCGTGGAAGGTCCCAAAACTGCGGGCGAAATCAAGGTCATAAATGTAGTAGTTTCACCGAATCCGACCCTATCTGGCATCGCTCTTCATCCAAATGGTGAGCCTTTCGCCAATCAAGAACTTCTGCTCGAAATCAGAGCAAGCTCGCATGAAGCTGACCGCATAAAAATAACCACCAAGCAGGATGGCTCCTGGATTCTGGCGCAACGAAAGATGGCAGTGGACAATAAATACGAATCCGTTCCCATTTCGATCAAAGCTAATAGTGAAGCGTTTGGGCTTTGCATCGCCGCGGCCGAATTGCCTCTAGACTACCAAGATCAAAACTTCGATATGGGAGAAATCCGTATCGAAAAACTGGCCCTCCTATTCAGTGGCAGAATTCTGGATCCGTCTGGAAAGCCAATTTCGCTCGCGCACGTCACCCTGTCCCCTGGAAGCCTTGCCGCTAGCAAATCAGAGCCCGGCCGACGTCGTTCCAACCTGCACGCCCAAATCGACGAAGACGGGCAATTCTTCTTTGAGGATCATGGCAATAGTCATAACAGTTATCACATCCTTATCTCCTCATATGGATACACCACCGTGAAGCAGGACATCGTCGTCGGCACCGAAAATGCGGTATTCAAGTTGCAAAAGCCAGGGCGGCTGAAAGGTACGATCCTTTTGGCTGATGGGCTGGGTACTGATGATCTAAGGATTCAACTGGGCAATCAAAGGCTAGACTCTTATGGCGGATTAGAACCCAAAGCAAACCTCTCGACGATTGGCCTCAATGCAAAACTCGACGAAGGCAAAGACTATGAATTGGTAATAAAGACTCGTTTGCGAGAGGTCGTTTTTCAACTTCCAGGAATTCGCTTTGACGGAACTGGTGACATAGAACCACCGCAATTGCAGCCTCTAGATTTGAGGACTAGCCTGAATAGCATTCAATTTGAAGTCTACGATCCGAACGCCAATCCGCTACCAGCAACGGTCTTCCTTTACGGCAATAAATCTTCAACCTCTCTGTATCCGCCTTCCAGCAAAAGCAGGGTTGTAGTCCTGCGACCCATTGAACAAGTGCGAATTAGCGCCGTCGGCTATTGCGATGCACTGCTGGAGAATGTTTGGAGTGAGCAACGCGTGACCTTACGGCCAGCTTCCGAAGTTACGATTCGTATTCCGGCCAAATGGATGCAAATTGACAATTTCACTCCTAAGTTAACGGCGCGTTCGGTCAACCAAAACGTTCAGCCGAATTGCAGCAAGTTTGACGCAGACGGCGTAGCCACTTTGTACATCGCGGAACCTGGGGACTTCCGTCTTGGGCTCGAGCTGATTTGGACGACCAATGGAACCTCTGCCACTGAAAGTGACCGCGGTCAAGTCTATGCAAACATCAAACCCGATCAGATCATCGACCTAAAGCTTGACGAAAGTCGAATGGACAAATTCTTGTCCAAGTTCCGCCGGCAGTAGCGGATCATCAATCCCCCAAAAAATGCCCTTCTGCAGCCAGGATCGCGCGCTTGAGTTTCAAACCACCGGTAAATCCACCCAACCCATTGCTCGCCCAAACGCGGTGACAAGGGATTAACAGCGGAAGTGGGTTTTGCGCCATCGCGGACCCTACCGCTCGAGCAGCCCGGGGTGAACCCGCCTGAGCCGCGACCTCTCCATAGGAAAGGTATTTCCCAGCCGGGATAGCAGCCACAGCCCGGTAAATATTGCGCCGAAATTCAGTGTCGCCAGGAATCCTCCACGGCCCTGGAAATGCAGCAGCTTTCCCCTGCTCGACGGCACCCACCCATCTTTGTAAGGAGGAAGAACTGGGCGTTCCAGCGGGGCGCGTTCCACTGCAACCGACGGTACGTCGGGTGCGCAATGAAATCTCCACCAACTCGCCGTCGGCGTTAAAACAAAAGCAAACTTTGCCCCACGCGATAGCCAGGGTTTGGTGGAAGACAGCGCTCATGCCGCTAGGTTAACCTGCGCACATGAGCCGCAGTGAGGTCCGCCTCTGTCACGTCGTTGTTTATGACACGCAGGATTATCAAATGATCCAGCTGGAAGAGGTCATTGGCGATCCACCACGCATTCTGACGATGATGATCGGCTTGCAAGAGGCCAAGGAAATCTCGCGCACCGTGCAGGCGATCAAGTTGCCGCGTTTATTGACCCATACCCTGTTCGCGCAGACCATCGGCAAACTTGGCGGCACCATAGAAGAAGTCGAAATTCGTGAGATCGACATGACGGATAGCACCTACTTTGCTACCCTTCGCGTCCGCCAGGGCGATCAGCTCCACGAATTGGACGCCCGACCGAGCGATTGCATTGCTCTAGCTCAAAAATTGGGCGCCAGGATTTATGTTCGCGACGAGGTTTGGCAGAAACTTCAGGATCTGCCGCCGCTGCCGGACGCCTGAACGCGGAAACAACGGAGAGGTGCCGGAGCTGGCCGAACGGACTGGTTTTGAAAACCAGCGTACCGCAAGGTACCGAGGGTTCGAATCCCTCCCTCTCCGCCATTTCCATTGCGAAACCCTTCCCCTAGCTGGACGGAATAGCTAAACTTCTGCCCCTTGTGCGGAGAGGTGGCAGAGTGGCCGAATGCGGTAGCTTGCTAAGCTATTGAGCCATTTTTTGGCTCCGAGGGTTCAAATCCCTCCCTCTCCGCCATTTTTTTCCCGTTTATCAGCGCTTTCGGGCGATTATGTCGCCAAAATGAATCTATGGATCGGGTGCATCCACAAGAATTGAAGGGGTTGAAGGTCCTCCTTATGGGATTGGGCAGTTTCGGTGGTGGCATCGGCTGTGCGCGCACGCTTATCCAATTGGGCGCCGACCTCATGATCACGGATTTGCGCAACGCGGAGCAATTGGCCGATTCCCTTGCCGAATTGCATGACCTGGATTTCGAAACCTACCTCGGTGGCCACAGCAAAGCTCTTTTTGACTGGGCCGACGTCGTGGTCGTCAATCCTGCCGTTCCAAACGACGCGCCCTACCTACAATACGCTCGCTCCCAGCCCTGCAAGCTGACCACTGAAATCAACTTGGCGCTAGCCCAGGTCCCCGATGTTCCGGCCGTGGCCATCACCGGTACCCACGGTAAATCCACCACCGCAAGCCTCTGCGCCGACCTGCTTAGCTTGCTGCCAGGACGCACCGTTCTGGCAGGAAATATGGGCGGTTCCCTGTTGGAAGTCGTGCAAGATCTCACTATCGACGACCGCCTAGTCCTAGAGCTTTCCAGCTTTCAATTAGAACGCCTGGTCGCTCCGCCAGCCTGGCCCAAGGCCGCGGTTTTGACCTGCATGCGTGAGGACCACCTCGATAGGCATCACACCTTCAAGGCTTACGAGCAGGCAAAAATGCGCATCCTAATTGGCCAAAACAAGGAATGCACACTGTATCTACCGGCCAATGAACCCGGCATGCACAGTCGGCGTCAGCAAGCTCCGGGCCACGTGAAATCCATGGATCCGCGCGGTTTGAAGCCGGCCGAGTTTGGCCTGAGCTGGAATGAGATGCCGATGGCAGAGCCTTATCGGGTTTCAGCCTTACATGCCATTACCAAATTGGCCGCCGATTGGGGTGTACCGCGACTGTGCATGGGCGAGGTCCTGCGAAATTTCAAAGGGCTGCCGCACAGACTGCAGTTTTTGGCTAGTCCGGAGCATTTGCAGCTCATCGATAACGGCATCGCCACCCACCCTGAACCTACCGCAGAGGCTTTGCGTTGTATCCATGGCAGCGTGCTTTTGTTGGCCGGTGGCAAGGATAAGGGTTTGCCTTTACGGCAACTCGTGGAAGCCGCCTCCAGTTGCATTAGCCTGCATCTATTCGGGACCGGCGGGCGTCGGCTAGCTGAAGAATTGGCCCCAAGGGTGCAAAGGCGTGCTCACATTCATCCGAACTTCGAGACCGCTTGCCACGCCTCTTTGGCTGAATTTTTAAAGCTACCCAAAAACGGTACTTTGCTGTTTTCGCCCTCCTTTTCGTCCTACGATGAATTCCAGAACTTCCAACAACGAGCGACTTTGTTCCAAAATATTTGCACTTTCAATTTAAAAGATGCAAAAAGAGAGGCGGTGACACAGCTTCAACGTAAAGCTAATCCAGAACGTTGAAATCATGATTTGCCAATCCTGTCAAAAACACGACGCAACCGTCCACCAAGTTCAAGTCAAGTACGACGTTGACGGTAACCCAAACATAGAACAACGCCATATTTGCCAGAACTGCGCGAAGGCTAGCGGACTGCCGGTAGCCCCCTCGCCACAACTGCCAAACGTGGTGCAAATGCTCGGTAAGGCCCTCTTGGGGCCGCTTTCTGCCTCCCTGGCAGAAGCTGCAAATAGTGGGGTTCCAGGTGAACCTTCCTGCCCAGAATGTGGCTGGACACCGCGCGATTTCCGTCAAACGAGTCGCTTTGGCTGTCCTAATGACTATGACTTTTTTTCCGACTTCGTAGAAAACGTGCTCGAAGGGATTCATGGTTACAGTGAACACGCCCGTCCAGATGCGGAAAACCAACTGGAACAATCCCGTCAGGAATTAGAAGCTGCCATCCTGACGGAAGATTACGAGACCGCCGCCCGGTTGCGCGACACCATACGCGACCTGGAACAGGATCTAGAAATCCTCGATGAACCGGCCTAAAAACAACTTGCCGAAAAGCCTGTCACCACTTTTCTCAACCTAACTCGGCACTTCCTCCGATAGGAAATTCGGAGACACCCAACCACCATGTTCGACCGCTTCACTGAACGAGCCAGGAAAGTCATGAGCTTCGCGCGACGCGAGGCCCAACGCTTTCACCACGAGTACATCGGCACTGAGCACATTTTGCTCGGTTTGATCCAAGAGGGTCAGGGAGTCGCCGCCAACGTACTCAAATCGATGACGATCGACCTGGAGAAAATCCGGCGCGAAGTAGAAAAGATCGTTAAATCCGGGCCGGCTATGGAGCCGTCTGTGCAGATTCCGTTTACGCCTCGGGCCAAAAAGGTCGTCGAGTTGGCGATGGAAGAAGCAGGCAACCTACGCCATAACTACATAGGCACCGAGCATCTGCTGCTGGCTTTGTTGCGCGAGCAAGAAGGCATTGCCGCTCATGTGCTGATGGCATTGGGTGTACGCCTGGATGAAGTGCGTGATGAAGTCATCGAATTTTTGGGAGGACCTGCTCAAGAAAACGAAGAAAGTGAAGAGGCATCCAGCAGCAGCGAAAGCGGTGCTGCCCCACATGGCAAGTCCAAGACTCCAGCGCTGGATGCATTTGGTCGTGATCTGACCGACGCAGCTAAGCGCGATGAATTGGATCCTGTGATCGGACGTCAACCCGAAATTGAACGCGTCATTCAAGTGTTGTCGCGGCGCACCAAAAACAACCCGGTATTGCTGGGTGAACCAGGCGTTGGCAAGACTGCAATCGTCGAGGGATTGGCTCAGTCCATCCACGGCAGCTCGGTACCTGAAATTTTGCGCGATCGCCGCATCGTGGTTTTGGATTTGGCCGGCATGGTCGCTGGTACCAAGTACCGCGGTCAGTTTGAGGAGCGCATTAAAGCGGTGATGTCCGAAGTGAAGCGGGCGAAAAACGTCATCCTGTTTATTGACGAATTGCACACTTTGGTGGGTGCAGGTGGCGCGGAAGGCGCAATTGACGCTGCCAACGTGCTGAAGCCGGCGCTGTCCCGCGGTGAATTGCAGATCATTGGGGCAACTACACTGGATGAATACCGCAAGCACATCGAAAAAGATGGTGCGCTGGAACGCCGCTTCCAGTCGATCATCGTTGAACCGCCAAGCCGCGACGAAACCGTCGAAATTTTGCAGGGCTTGAAGCAGCGTTACGAGGATCACCACAAGATTCGCTACACCGACGAAGCTCTCGAAGGTGCTGTGGATTTGGCGATTAAATACATCACCAACCGTTTCCTTCCTGACAAGGCAATTGATGTGATTGACGAAGCCGGTGCAAGGTTGCGTCTACGCACGATGACTCCGCCGCCCGATCTGGCCCACCTGGACCAGCGGATCTCAGAATTGGAGAAAGCCAAGGAAGAAAGCGTCGCCAACCAAGATTTTGAGTTGGCAGCGAAGAATCGTGACGAGGCTTATCAGCTGCGCCGTCAACGCGACGCCGAAATGGCGAAATGGCGTTCGTCGGAAGCGGAAGATGAGTCGCGCGCGATCGCAGACTACGAGGTGGTTGCCGAAACCGTCGGTCGTATGACTGGGATTCCGGTTTCCAACTTGGCCCAGGAAGAGGCACTGCGCTTGCTGCAAATGGAAAAGGAGCTTGCGTTGACCGTCATCAACCAAAGCACCGCCATTGATGCCATTGCACGCGCCGTTCGTCGTTCGCGCTCTGGATTGAAAGATCCAAATCGCCCGACCGGCTCCTTCATGTTTGTCGGCCCTTCAGGCGTTGGCAAAACTTGGTTGTCGAAGCAGTTGGCCAAGTTCATGTTTGGCCAAGAAGAATCGCTGATCACCATCGACATGTCCGAGTACATGGAGAAGCATAATGCCAGTCGTCTGGTGGGCTCGCCTCCTGGGTACGTCGGCCACGATGAGGGCGGTCAACTGACCGAAAAAGTGCGCCGTCGCCCCTACTCGGTGATCTTGTTCGACGAAATCGAAAAGGCTCACCCAGACGTCTACAACATGCTGTTGCAAATCATGGAAGAAGGGCGATTGACTGATTCGTTCGGTCGCAAAATCGACTTCCGCAACACCATCGTGATCATGACGTCGAACGTAGGATCGCATGCTGCCAAGGACGGTGGTGGCGTCGGCTTTGTGACTTCGGAAGAAGAAGTAAATAAGCGCGTTCAGGAAACCGTTATGGCCGAAATTCAGCGCTACTTCCGCCCTGAATTCCTCAACCGTGTCGATGAACTAGTGTTCTTCAATACGCTAGGCCGCAAGGATCTTTACCGCATCATTGATTTGGAAATGGCGAAGGTCGAACAGCGCCTGGTCAGCAAAAAATTGGTGCTCCACCTCAGCGACTCGGCGCGCGATTTCTTGATCAACGTTGGCTACAACCCGGATTACGGTGCGCGGCCATTGCGTAGAACGATTGAGAAACACGTCGAAGATCCGCTCGCTGAAGAAATGCTCGGCGGAAACTTGCCTGAGAACTCCTTGGTTGAAATCGACGTATTTGACGGCGCTGAAGAGAAGTTGACCTTTAACGCCATCCCTGCGCCGACGCCCGCCAAAGACCCTGAGCCACCGGCTGAAAAGTCTGGTGCTGCGCCTAGCCGCGGTAAATCGAAAGAAGAACCGCCTTCAGCAAGCTAATTTAGCTCGCTAACATCCTCATGGATGGAGTGCCCCTCAAGGAAGCGCTCCATCCATTTTTTTAGTAACTGCGCGCCTAAGGCCAAGGCGATCACTGAACCGCCACAGAGGCCGAACATCGGGCTGACATTGAGGTAGATTGCGGTGAAATAGCCTAGGGTCATCGCCGGCAGGAAGAACAAAAAGGCGCGGATGATCGACGCCCACAATCCTGGACGTGGCTTTTTCATGCCGTCAAAAACTGAACGGGACAAAAAGAACGGCGTCGCGGCGAGCACGGCCAATGGCAAAAATGGCATGCCTTCGGTGGCATAGCCGCGGGTGGCAGGAGTGTCGCTGAGGACGTCGGCAAGCCAGGGGCCGAGTAGCCAAGCGAGGGGCAGCACAAAGAACAGCACGTAAATGTAGCTGGCGCGCATGGCGGAGTTGTATTCGCGGCGGATGGCTGGAATGTCGCTCAAGCCGACGTATCGGGCGGCCAAGGGCAAGAAGGCCACACTGCAAGCTATGGCTGGCATGAGCATGAAGCGCAGGGTTTGGTCGAAGATCGCCCAGGCCGCAAGCAGGGAGGTAGTGGTAGCTTCCGGTGATAATTGGGTAATGAGGAACAAAACGGCCATCGACTCCAGCGCCATCAGTAGGTAGGTCATGGAACTTGGGACCGCGATTTCCAAGATGGTGCGAATGGGCCGGGTGTAGCGACCTGGCTTGGGTTGGGCCATTGCAGCTTTGCGTCTGCGTTCGTGGAAAGCGGCGCGATGGATGGCAAATGCCAAACCAGCGATGCGGCCCAACACGGTAGAAATCGCAATGCCCAAAATCCCCCATCCAAAAACAAATACGAATACGGCGTTCAATGCTAGGTTGGTGAACCCAGACAGCAAACCAGCCCACATGGTGCCGCGCGTATCTTGGTGCGCTTTAACCACCGAATCCGGCAAAATCGCCCAAAACGACGTCAACGCAGATCCGCCGATTAATACAGTGGCATAAATCTGGAATTGCTGAGCCAGCATGGGCTTATCGATAAAAGTATGGGCAAATGCCCAAATCGCCGCAGCGAGACCAATAAACAGCACTGCCAAAACCAGGATGATTTTTCCCGAGGCAATTTTTAGCTGTTCGATGCGCTCGCTCTCATTGGCTCCCATCGCTGAAGCCAAGTTGGCGGTCAAACCATTCGAAGTGCCTACCCAGACCGCGATGATCAGAAATTCGAAGGGCAGCGCCAGGCCAATGGCCGCAATGGAGGCGTCGCCAAGTCCGCGTAGGCCGTCCAAACTCTCTAGTTCGGCAGCAAAAAATATGTCCACCCAGGCAAATGCCGACCGCAGCCAAAATGAAATAATTAATGGCCCAGTTAAACGAAGGATGGAAAGTGGCTTCACCATCGGCATCTTAGCGGGCTTATGATGTCGACCATGAAATCCCCGAGCCACCGCTTGAGTTTTGCTTCGTCATGGGTCATCGCTGCACC
>JACNIZ010000237.1 GCA_014382805.1 Planctomycetota bacterium | reverse complement strand
AACTTTAGTTACTAAATCTTGGAAAATTTTGGGCCACTAAAAGGGGCCAGTTTCCTTGATGGCATCTATTACTGTTCCATCCACCCATTTTATTGCCGCAACAAATTTATCCCCAACCTTAGGCACAGCAACCGTTCCTCCACACAGCTGATCCACATGTTCCTTCAACTCTCGAATATCCAACAATGGAACTTCCGTCCCACAAGCCGCATCAACTAAATCCTTCCTACTAGGATTAATACAAAGCCCCCTCTCAGTGGCAATTACATCGACTAATTCACCTGGGCCAACCATGGTAGTAACTTCATCAAGGATTACAGGGATTCGATCACGAACACTAGGTACAGCGAGGATGGTGCACTTAGAGAACAAACAGTTTTGCCAACCGCCAATTCCATGAAGAAGGCGGCCGTCGCTATGGGTTACGACATTGGCGTTGAAGTTAACGTCGACTTCGGTTGCTCCCAGCACCACAACATCCACCATTGAAGCAAAGTTTCCCTTGCCGTGGTAGTTGTAACTTGTAAATGGACTTGTGTTTATGTGTCCGGCATTTTCGCGCATGGAGCGAACGCCTTCTAAATCGAAGGTTTGGCCGTCTAGGATGTAGGGAGTTAGGCCTTCTTCCAGCATTTCTACTAGATACTGGTTGGAACCACCGCGGACAAAGCTGGCTTTCACTCCAGCTTCTTTCATGAAATCCTTAAGGAACATGGCAAATGCTAGGGTGATGCCACCAGCCCCTGCTTGAAAGGAGAAGCCAGGTTTCATGATGCCTACATCACGCACAAATTTTGCGATGTGTTCGGCGATCAACAAGCGGTCCGGGGACTTTGTAACTCTGGTGGTGCCTGAAACAATGCGCTCAGGAATGCCGACCTTGTCGACATGGACAACTTGGTCCACATTTTGGCCTTGGATTTGCCAAGGGTAACAGGGAAAGGGCACCAAGTTGTCGGTCACCACTATGACATGATCGGCATATTCGGAATCAGCTAGGCCAAAACCTAACAAGCCGCATGCACTTGGGCCGCGGTCGCCAGTGGCATTGCCGAAGGGGTCGGCGGTAGGCGCAGCTAAGACGGCAATATCGATATGCACTTCCCCATCTTGCACCGCTTGGTAACGGCCTCCATGGCTGCGCAATACAGCCATGCCTTTCATTTTCCCAGAGGAACAGAAGGCGCCAATAGGCCCATTCATGGATCCCTCAATGTGGTGGATCGTGCCGTCCTCCAAATACTTGATCAAACCTTCCTGGCATGGGAAACAGGCGCTTGGGTACCAGCGTAATCCTTTCACGCCCAAGGCTGCAGCCGCTTCAAAAACAGCGTTGGCCACCAAATCTCCATTGCGGAAATGATGGTGGGTGCTAATCGTCATGCCGTCCATGAGGCCAGCTCGATACAAGGCCTCTTTGATACCGGCAACCATCTCGCGATCAAGATCAATAACCTTGTTGCCGTCGGCAGGGAAATCGGCGCAACTGCGAATCGCGGGTGCCGCCTTGATTCCACCTGGCTTGTATTTACCTACTCCCTGAAAAGGGATGACTTCCCGGCCATTGATAGTTGCCGGTACCTCGCGGCCAGCAACGGTTAGTAGGGTATCAGTCGTCACGGTCATGATTGCTTGGAATCCAGAGTTCAACTACGGGTGTTTAGAAGTTGGGTCAGATGGATGGAAGGTCCAATGAGTATCCAGGAATGGAACCAGATTTTATTTGAAATTGGTCCGCCAATTTTCTTCAATCAAGCTAGCGCGGATTGCGAATGAAACGACAGTTAACGCACGTTTGACCACCGGTGGGTCAATCATTTTGCTACCTAGTGAAACCACGCCTAAACCTTTGGCTTCGGCTTCTTCAAATGCACGAGTGATTTTGCAAGCGCGCTCGATTTCGGCTGCCGAGGGAGCGAACTCTTCATGAACTACACGAATTTGCCGTGGATGCACACAACCCTTGCCCTCAAACCCTTTCGCTTTGGCTTCACGCAAACTGTGACGTAATCCTTCTTCGTCGGCAATGTTGCCGTACACCGAGTCGATGGCTTGCAAGCCGTTGGCTTTGGCGGCATGGATCACCCACGAACAAGCGAAGGCTGTTTCCTTACCTCCTGGAGTTTTAACTACTCCCAAGTCCGCCGTTAAATCTTCCAAGCCCAATGTCAGGGCAACAATCCTCGGGCTTGCTTTGGCGATGGCATCCGCGTTCAAAACGCCTTTAGCGGATTCAATAATTGGCATAAACAACAGGTCCCGATCCGCAACGATTGGCTCCAATGCCTGCACTTCCTCGGCCGTTTCCACCTTCGGAATCAGCACCAAATGGAATGGTGCATCCTTGAGGTAAGCCAAATCTTCCATACCCATTTCGCCTTGATTGATCCGCACCATGCGTTCGCAATCGCCAAAATCCAAACAATGAAGCGCATGTCTAACCATTGCCCGGGCGTCGAACTTAGCGGCTGGAGCTACGGAATCTTCGAGGTCTAAGATGATGCCGTCCGGCTCATGCAAAGCGGCATTCAACATGTACTTGGCCTCGTTTCCAGGCAAATAGAGCCGTGACCGACGCATCCGTTTTGGCTCTACCGGCGGTAAGCCGTCGCCTAATGGAGCCTCGTGGTGCAAACGCAGGCCAGAATCGTCCAGCACCTGCTGCAGCAAAGATTCCAATCGAGCACGTAAAACGAAGGGGTAAGCCCCCTTGTCCTCCACGAACAAGGTGCCATGCTCGACCCCAGCCTCATTACAGAGAGTTAACAGAAAATCCCGCGTACTTTGCCCATACATGGACTCGAGTTTGCTGGTGAAGTCGAGTTGCAACCCACCAGAATCCGCAGGAAGAAATCCCATCCAGACATCGCCGCGAATTTCGTCGCCGCGGCGTCCGGCATGGAAAACTGGAGTAGCTAAGGTCGTGGCCATCCGATGTCCATTTTGGTTATGGAAGCTCTCGAGCCTCCTGGCGGGCGCGACTACAAGTGGAAATTGCCCACCTCGGCCACAGGCCCGCGGCCCAGAACGGATCAGAGATTCCTTAGCGGATATTAAACCCCGCCTCACGTAATTTCGAGCCACTCTCACGTTGCCAAGCCCGATTTCACAACTAAACTCAAACATGCTTTCCAAAACTGTCAATTTTCTGCTTAGCGTCGCAATTTTCACATCCACCGCTTCCGGTTCAGTTCAGGGCCCACCACCGCCTCCGCCACCCGGAACTGGGGCTGGCAGCCCTAGCGCGACGTCGCCCACTGCTTCTGATCCTGGAGCCATCGAGGGGGTGCTGGATTTCAGCAAAGAAGTCGACGATAGTTGGCACCCACAGGGCGCCAAGGAGTTTGGCAATGCCGTCGGCGTCTCCAAAATCAAATACCAAAAATGGCCCGGCCTCGAACTTTATTGCGACAACGCCAAACTGTTTAAGCTATTAAGCGCCAGCTTGGACAAGGCTTGGAAAGCGGCACTGGAGCTGCTTGGAGAGTCCCCGTTACCTCCAGGAATGCCGCTTAGAGTTGTCGTCCTGGAGGATTCAGAGGCGCTGAAGGCATACTGGAGCATCGTTAGCCTAGGCGCGAAGAAATTCGAAAATACCCCCCCGCCCGAAGCCATGTTTGCCGGATTACTGAAAGCTGGCTCGACGCGATGGAACTTGCCGCCCACGGTTTTTCTGCGACCTGGAGCGATTCCGTCTTCTGCGGCACCGACACGCGCTGTGCATGACGTAGGCGTCATCATGGCAGGATGGGCCAGTTCTTATTCCGGCTATGGTGGGCCTGAATTCCTCGCCGAAGGCTTTGCCGGCATGTTGCAACGGCGCAGCATCAAAAATCCTGCTGCAATCGTTTCGCATGAACAAGCGGCGCTTAAGGAAACCATCCACGGCTACGGCGTTTTTGCAGCCATTGGTGCGGCGATGAATGATTCCTCCAATTCGCCCAACAACTGGCCACGCATAATTCAAAATGCCGTCAAATCCATGCTCAAAAAGTCGCAACTTGAGGACGCCGACCGAATCGATGCCCTGCTGTTGCGCACACATGAGAAGTTTGCGCGGGCGGATTATGGTTACGCATGGGCGGCGATGGAATTTCTTTTCGACGACCAAAAAGTGGATCAAATCAGCCGTCGGGATGGCTTGCACAAGGTATTGAAGGCCTTAAAAAACCCGAAAGATTCCGCCCACGGGCAATTACTGCGCAGCCAGAAATTCCGCGAATTATTGTTAGTCGAATACAATCAAACGCCCGCCCAACTTCATGAGGCGTTTTTGATTTGGGTGCCGAAATACCTGCCGAAGAAGTAACCAGCTTTGCGCCGCTTGCCGACGTCAACGCTCGAGTTTTGGTGCTCGGCTCGATGCCCGGCATAGTCTCGCTGCAAGCAGTGCAGTATTACGCCCACCCGCGCAATGTATTTTGGCGTTTGATGGAGCATTTATTCGGCATCCCTGCCGACGCCGACTATTCCAGTCGACTCGAGCTGCTGCTTGCACAGGGCGTCGGCCTATGGGATGTGTTGCAACATTGCCAACGGGTCGGCAGTTTGGACAGCAATATCCGCGGCAGCAGCGAAATTCCCAATGATTTCGGCGGTTTTTTGGCCAAACATCCGCATATTCACAGTATTTACTTCAACGGTCGCAAGGCTGAACAGGTATTCCATCGCAAGGCCTTGCCGCTCATCCTCCAGCAGCGCCCCCAGCTTGCCGACCGACTCAGCGAAATCGCGCTGATCGGGTTACCGTCCACGAGTCCGGCGATGGCGAGTTTGGGATTTTCGGCTAAGTTGGAGCGGTGGCAGCAGTTGGCTGTTTCTCTCAACCCTTAGCGCGATTCCCCGTCAGCAAATGAAAACATTGCTCCTACCTTTTAGTGGGTTGGCCCTCTGGGCCGTTTTGACCCAACCCCTTACTTCCCAAGAAGGTCTGCCTACCCTGGCTGACGCTTTCGAAGGCAACGAGCCGATGAAACTTGACGGCACTTTGGTCCCCAGCAAAGCCGACGAAGTGGTTTTGTGGCCTCAAGAATGGAGTGGCGGCTATCGCGTTCTGGAAGTTTTGCCGCACGGCACCATTGTGGAACGTGGGCAAGTGATCGCGGTGCTGGATCGGGAGGGCTTGGAAATTCAAGTGCATGACGCCGAAATTGCTTTGGAATCTGCGCAATTGAACTTTGCCCTGGATCAAGAACGCGCTGAGTTGGATCAAATGACCACCCAACAGGGTATCCGCCAAGCTCAGGCCAGCCTTCACCGCGCCAAACGCGACCTAAAGGGGTGGCGCGAGTTTGAAACCAAAATGAACAAGGCTCAGGCCCAATTATCGGCCATGTACTCCATCCATGGCATTGAAGACGCGACCGACGAATTAGAACAATTGGAAGCCATGTACACCGCCGACGAATTGACTGACGCCACAGAAGAGATTGTGTTGAAGCGTTCGCGGCGGAATTTGGAGCGGTCCAAGATTTCGGTGGAATTACAGGAGCGTCAGCGCGACTACCAAGCGAATTTTTCGTGGACCAGCAGCGGGGAAAGGAAGGAAGAAGCGGTGCAAAATGCTGAAGAAAGCCTGCACCTCAAAGAGCGTCGGGCGGAATTGGATAACGTCGCCCGCGAACATCGGATGGAAGTTGCGCGCATGCAGATACAGCGCCAGGAACACAAGCTAGAGAGGTTGCGCGAGGACATGGATAGCATGGAGATTCGCGCCCCTCGCAGCGGAATGTTGCTGCACGGTGCGGTGGACGATTATGGTCCAGGCAAAATGGCTCCTCGCCATCAACGTGGCGGGCAATTGCAAAGTCGCACGCCGGTTTTTGCCGTAGCTGCTCCCGGCCACTTTGAAATTCAGTTCAAAGCGCCGGAATCTGAATTGGTCAATTTGCGTAGTTGCAAGGAAGGCGTGGCCACGATTTCCGGCCTCGCTGACGACAAGGCGCGCGTGGCAGGCAAGCTGGAATTGGCCCGATTCCCAATCCCAGGCAGTGCGGGTGGACCAACCAACCAATACCTCAGCAGTTTGCGCATCGGCGTGGAATTGGCGGACGTAGTTCCGGGTCAACGGGCGTCGATCGAATTCCAACCGGCCAAGGACTGACATGATCCTCACCGCGATCCTTCACGGGCTGCTCGCTTTTGCGCAGCAGCCGCACCTAAATGTAGCCGACGCCGCACACCTAAAAGTGGATCGGCAAACGGCGTTGGATGGAGGCATTCAATGGCTGGTTGAAAATCAGGCCGCCGACGGCACCTGGGGCAGCCACCATTCACCACGCCCCATCGAAGTGCTGTGTGATGTACCCGGCAGCCACCAGACCTTTCGAGTAGCGACCACTTCACTATGCGTTATGGCGCTGGAGCAAAGTGGGAGCCAAAACAAACACGTCGGCGCGGCCATTTCTAAAGGCATCGATGCAATCCTGGCTCAGTCCGACGTCAAACGGCCGAGTGGTTTTGAGCACTACACGGTATGGGCTTTGGGCTACGGCTTGCAGGCCCTGGGCGAGCATTTACTCAAGCACCCCGACGACGCGCGCGCGGAGCAAATCCGCAAAGTATGCCGGCGCATGATTAAGCGCTTGGGCGTGCATCAATGTTTGGACGGCGGATGGGGTTATTTGAGCTTGGACGAGGTCCCCACCTTCCAACCTTCGTTCACTTCGATGAGCTTTACCACCGGCACCATGCTGATTGGTTTGGCGCGGGCGAAGGCTGCCGGATTCATAGTGCCAGAGCAGATGGTGAAACGCGCGGTGGATTCCATCGCTCGCTGCGAAACGCCGGCCAAGGCTTTCACCTACGGTGAAATTTGGCGCATGAACCCGTTGGGCAGCGTCAACAACATTAAGGGTGCAGCTTGCCGTGGGCCGGGGTGCATGGAAGCCATGGCATTGTTTGGAAAGAGGTGGAGTGAAGATCGCTGGTCGGGTGCATTAAATGCACTGTTGATTGATCACACTCGTTTCCAAATCGCCGGATTAAGGCGACCCATTCCGCACGAATCCCATTATGGGGTGTCAGGTTATTTTTACCTTTACGGGCATTACTACGCGTCGCTGGCGATGCAACGACTGAGTTCCAAAGAGCGCCGGCGCTTTGAACCGGCGTTGCTAAAAGCGGTGCTGCTTTGCCGCCAACCCGACGGCAGCTTTTGGGACTATCCGTTGTACAGTTACCATAAGCCGTACGGCACGGCCTTCGCCGTTTTGGCGCTGGCCTCGATTGCCCCTCAGTCGAAGGAATAAAAAACCACTTCGGCAATTCCGGCCATGCCGCTGTCCACGCCCTCGGACAACGGCATCGCCGACGTCGTTAATACCCGAATTTCCAAACTGCGCAACTCAAGGTAAGGGTCCAGTTCTAAAGTCCCTGCTTTGCCGTTTTTGGGCATCAACAAGGGTTGGACTTCTTTGCCGTTCAAGCGCAGTTCAATGACGCCTAATTCGTTCAGGTTGCACTGCTGCGCCAGCGAATGTTCGAATGGCAGAATTTGAACGGCGTGAATGAGCTTCGATTGATTCAGCTTAATCTTCAACCAACGCCGGTCATCATTAGGGCGGAAAATCCATCCGGTATTAGGGTCACCATCGACAGTTAACTTGGCATCAATCGCCATTTTCGGCAAACCATCTCGACGTCCGGCTTTAGACGAGGCAGTGATGGTACTCACATGGCTTGCATTCAGGCGCGGCCCATACAACATCGGCTGAGCATGCATGGCGACGGGCAAAGAATGCTGGACCAAGGAAAGCATCGGCGGTGACTGAATCACTGCTAACAAATCATCGGCGTTTGGTGGCAGATTAAGGTGAAACTGGGCTGTGATTTTTTTGGCGCCTTTGCGCTGAAAATGATGTATGAATGGAAAATATTGATTGCCTAGCGGACGCGATCCGTCGCACAACTGCACCGCGATGGGATTGCCGTCGGCGAGAAATTCTACCCAGGCAACGCGTGGCCCTAAGCCTCTTTCTTGAGGCCATTCATAGGGTCGCAACTTAGGCCGATTCCACCAAGCAACGCTAATTTCCAGCGGGCCCGGCCCCTCACCGCGCAAGCTGCACCAGGCTTTTGCATCCTCAGGCTTAAAATCCACCTCGCCAGTGAATGCTGTGGCGCCTGGGGCCGAAGACGTAGCTCGGGCCAAAAACAACAATGCGAAACTGGTTTTAATGTTGTCATTCGCCCAGCTGCCTTGGCCTTGGGTGGCCAACAACTTTGTGGCACCCATGTGGTACCAATTTTGATTGTCGAAATGCGTAGTCCCGGTCAACGCTCCCAGGCGTTCTAACCCATATAAGTAGTAATAATGCCAGGACGTTCCTGCCACAGGCTCGCGCAAATTTTGCCCCAACCAATCCTGCGCCTGCTGACGACTTGGAATCATGCGCTCCGCCAAATCCTGGTTTAATTTCCCGGCCATGCGCAGTTGCTGTTCACAAATCGCCAAAATGCCGGCGCCGGCTGCGGTCATGGAAGCGCTGCCACTGGAGGAAGCAAAGCTGTAGCCGAAGGAATGTTCCTCGGTTTGATAAAGCAAGGTGCGCTCAGCCAATCGCCTCCAAATTTGCGGGTAGATCGGCACGCCAAGCTGACTGGCTTTCCACAAACCTAAGGCGGCGTACTGAGTATTGGATAAATCCGCGCCGCCAGGATAGCCCCAGTCTCCACTGGAATTTTGGCCCGAAACTAGCTTTTGCGCCAATTGGAATATCTTGTCCCAATGTTTGACTGGATCCTCAGTCGCCAGGGCCAGAATCAAACAGCTGAGGTCATAGGTTCGAGAGGGATTCGCCAACGCCAAAAGCTGGGCCAATTCCAACATTTCTGGATGCTGTTTATCGACGCCAGATTTGAGCAGAGCATAATAAGCCAACGCATTCGGCCCAATGGCTGAAGGCGCATGCGAAACCTCGGTCCCAACTCGGTCCAACAACCATTGGCCTCCATGATGTAAGGCCAGGTCGACATCGGCTTGAGCAACTTGGGATGGGGTGCTGACGGCGGTGACGGCCAAGCAAAAATGCGCCCCCACTGCCCAAATAGCATGGGCGAGGACGGTGCAGACATCTTGCAGGAACTTGGAAACGGCGGTCGACAACTTCACTTATCGGCAATTTAGCCGACCAACTGGATGCTGGTAACGGCAACCGGTACCATGTAATTTTGGAGGTATTACCATGGGATCGCCCCATCCCTGGAAACATGCTGTCCCCTACCTCCACCTACCGTCGGCGCTTTCTTAAGCATATTGCCGTTCATGGCCTAGCCTGCGCCTGGCTGCCGTCGCAACTCAGCACTTTAAACGAAGCCCGCATCGAAAAGGTGGAAGCCTTTGCGGTACGGTACCCAATGACAGGCCACTTCAAGTTTTTCACCGGGCCACACGGCGGTCAGGGGCGGGCGTCGGTATTGGTGAAGATCACGACCGCAGATGGCATGGTTGGCTGGGGCCAAAGCGTACCGATAGCCAAATGGAGTTATGAAACTTTGGAAACCGTGCAAGTGGTGCTGCAACAGTATTTTGCACCGGCATTATTGGGTTTGGACTGCACCGATTTAGCAGCAGCGCAAAGTGCGATGAGCAAAAGTGTGGCCGACGGTTTTTCGATCGGCATGCCGATTGCGCGAGCTGGCGTGGATCTGGCGCTGCATGATTTGATGGGCAAGCGCGTCGGGCAGTCGGTGGCGCAACTTTGGGGACGAAAAACTGGCCCGCCGTTGCGACTTTCGTGGACTTTGAACCCACGCAATTTGGATGAGGTCGACGCGCTGATGGCGGCCGGAAAGCAGCGTGGTTATCGCGACTTCAATATCAAGGTTGGGCCGGATCCGGACTATGACTTTGCGCTGACGTCGCGTGTCCGCGAATTGGCGCCGGACGCCTTTTTGTGGACCGATGCAAACGGCGGCTACACCCCCGATGCAGCATTGAAGGCTGCACCCCTGTTGGCCAAGGCGGGCGTCAGTATTTTGGAAGCGCCATTGAAGCCGAATCAGATTCAGGGCTATCAAAAATTGACGGCGATGAATGCGCTGCCAATTTTGATGGACGAGGGCGTCATCACGCCGGTGGAACTGCGAGAATTCATTCGCTTGAAAATGTTGAATGGAGTGGCGATGAAGCCGTCTCGATGTGGAGGTTTGCAATCGGCGAAAGCGCAAATCGAAATGCTGGAGCAACACGGCATGATGTGGGTTGGCAGCGGCCTTACCGATCCCGATGTTTCTTTGGCCGCTACTCTGCAGTTGTTCAGCGCCTTCGGATTGAAGACCGCAGCAGCACTCAACGGTCCGCAATTCGTGACGGAAAGTTTGCTTAAACAGCCGTTGGAGGTCGTTGATGGTAGTTTGGCAATCCCAGATGGCCCTGGCCTGGGTGTCGAAATCGATGAGGCCAAGTTGGCCGACTTAGTCGCCCGCACAGCTGCGACAAGTCGTTCGGATGCGGCCTTGGCTGCAGCTTTACCCGCCCATATTGACGGCGGCGCCGAGCTGGCCGCATTGGATTTGCGCTGGAATAAACAGCCGGGTAAATCTTTGGCACTACTCGCCAAAAACAAGCCACTCTGGAAATTTCATTACGACGCTCAGCAAGCACACTGCTATTTCCATCCATTGAGTCTGCCCGATTGCCCGCCACTGACGGTGGATTCCCCCGCCGACCACGTCTGGCATCATGGCTTGTGGTTTAGTTGGAAATACATCAACGGCGTCAATTTTTGGGAAAACGCCGCCGGCCGCAATCGGCCAGCCGGACGTACCAGTTGGCTGCCACCTAAGGTGCACACCTTCCCAAACCGGGCAGCCAAAATTGTGATGGAACTGCTCTATGCCAGCCCAGAGCACGGCGAATTATTGACCGAAAAGCGAGCTCTGCAGATTTCTCCTCCCGCCGCCGACGGCAGTTATCACATTGACTGGACAGCCACCTTCACCGCTCTGGCGGATGAAGTCACCTTGGATCGAACCCCGTTGCCCGGTGAACCCGGCGGTCAGGCTTGGGGCGGGTACGCAGGTCTGTCTTTGCGCATGGCAAACTGGCAAAACCGCAGCGCGCAGACGTCGGACGGGCTGGTGCAATTTAATGAGCAAAACCGCTACCGTGGACGCCATCGCGCTTTTGATTACCAAGGAGTGCAAGCCGGCAAGGACGTCGGCATTTGCATTGAAGAGCTAGCTTCAAATTTGAACGAGCCCACTCCTTGGTATTGCATCCGTTCCGAGCAAATGTCCTTTTTCACTCCGGCGGTGATCTGTTACGGTGCGCGCACGCTGCGGCGCGGAGATCACTTCACGCTGCGCTACCGCATCCACATCCATGCAGGCCC
>JACNIZ010000220.1 GCA_014382805.1 Planctomycetota bacterium | reverse complement strand
ATGACCGCACCTAAAATGGCGGCTCTTGTAAAAAGAAAGTCGCGTTTTTGCTGCGGTTCATGACTCAGTGCAATCCACCGGGGTAGCAAGGCCACTTGCCGTTGCACGCCTCCACTTGCTTCGGCTTCGGCCACGCGGACTACCCCGCCGGCAAAGGCTTGCACTACCGCCGAAAGTGCTACCTCCATCTCAACAAAGCGAGCGGCGTTGGGTCCCGGGTCCAATTTGCGTTTGCGCAAACGTTTCCACAGTGCGCCGAAAAATTCTTCAGCGAACTCTAGGTGCAGTTCCGGAGGTTCGGAGCGCTGAGTCATCTACTTGGTAACGCCGACGATTGGAAACTCACGGAATTAAAACGCTAGCGCACAAACTTCGCGCAGCGCTTCCAGCACGTCGGTTTCGTCGGAGAGTGGTTCGCAGATCGCGGCTACGCAAGCGGCGCGTGGCGGAAGTCCAGATTGGATTAAGCGAGCGGCATCCACCAACAAGCGGGTTGATGCCTTTTCGGCCAAACCCAACTCGTCCAAGCCGCGCAGTTTGCCGGCCAATTTGACCAAGCGTTTGGCGACGTCGGGGGAACAAGCGGTTTCGCCAACTACGATGCCAGCTTCCAGTTCTTGCTCGGGGTAGTCGAAGCTTAAGGCCACAAAGCGTTGCCGCGTGGACGGTTTCAGTTCTTTCCAGCCGCGCTGATAGCCCGGATTGAAAGACACCACCATCATGAAATCGTCGGCTGCTTGAATTTCTTCACCGTGCGCTTCCAAGTGAATTTGGCGACGGTGGTCGGTCAGCGGGTGCAGCGCAACGACGACGTCGGGACGTGCTTCGGCGATTTCATCCAAGTACAGAATTCCGCCTTGGCGTACCGCGCGCGTGACCGGTCCATCTTGCCAAACGGTGTTACCGCCGCGCACTAACCAACGCCCAAGTAAATCGGCGGCACTGGTGTCATCGTGACAAGCGACGGTGGTCAAAGGCATGTCTAACTTCGCGGCCATGTGTTCCACAAAGCGCGACTTGCCGCAGCCAGTCGGGCCTTTCAGCATCAGCGGCAAGCGTTGACGCCAGCAATGTTCGAACAGTTCGAGCTCGTTGGCGACCGGTTGGTAGAAAGGGATCATTGATGAAGGAGCCATCGGAATGGGGGTGACGGATTGCCGAAGTGACAACGGCAATCCGTCTTCAGTAACAAGGGTTATGCCTGCGGGGCGGCGGCGCCATCGATGGCGTCGGTACTGCCACTGTCAGACGCTGTTGCATCAGCTTCACTGGCGTTGGCGATCATCGCCTCATCCGACGGCAAGCCGTATGAGATGAAGTTTTTGACGAACAGCACAATGCCAAATGTGAACAAAGCACCAGCCAGGATGAGTGCGAAGGCGTGAACCTCCAGACCTTCTTGCACGTCCAAAAAGTCCATGCCTGCTTTGCGTTCCAAGTAAACCTGAGCAACGCCCATGACTGCAAATGCGCCAGTCATGCAGATCATGCCAATGTTGGAGCACCAGAATGCCCATTCCGGCATCCAGCCTTTGTAGTTCTTGCGGCCAGTCATTTCTGGCAACGCGTAACTAATCAGAGCCAGAATCAACATGCAGTAAGCTCCCCAAAAAGCCATGTGACCGTGCATTGCGGTAACCAATGTGCCGTGAGTCCAAAGGTTGACTTGCGGTAATGTGTGAGCAAAGCCCAACGCGCCGGCGCCGACGAAACTCATTACCGCGCAACCAATCGTCCATGACAAAGCAATCCTGTTCGGATGCTTGCGACCCCCGCGGCGTGCCATTGCAATTGCGTACAAAGCCATGCCTAGGAAAGCGAGCGGTTCTAGAGCAGAGAACACGCCACCGATCATCAACCAGTAACTTGGGCCGCCGGTGAAGTAGTAGTGGTGGCCAGTGCCAAGAATGCCGCTGAGGAAGGTGAAGCCGACGATGATGTACAGCCATTTTTCGATTACCTCGCGGTCGACACCTGTGAGTTTGATCAGCAAAAACGACAGAATCGCGCCCATGATCAATTCCCAAACACCCTCTACCCACAGGTGAACAACCCACCAACGGAAGTAAGAATCATGCACCAGGTTGTCGAAGGTCCACATGCCAGGCAGGTAAAGCAAAGCAGCGGTTAGCAAGCCGAAGAACAACACCATCGCGGTGGTCGTCATGCGCTTGCCTTTCCAAATCGTCATCAAGATGTTGAACAGGAATGCAAGTACGTTGACGACGACTAGGTAGTCCAGCGGTCGTGGTATCTCGAGAAACTTCCGGCCCTCCCAGATGTTGAAGTGATAGCCGATGATGGCAACCACGCCCACGGCCAGCAAGGAGAAGTATTGGATCCAAGCCAGCTTGGGACTCCAAATCTCGCGGTCCGCTTCTTCGGGGATGATGTAGTAAGCAGCACCCATAAAGCCGGCCAACAACCAAACTACTAGTAGATTGGTGTGCGTTGCCCGCGCCACATTGAACGGAATGATTTCATGCAAGCCTTCCCAACCCATGCGGTCGAAGCCGAGAATGAAGCCGTAGATGAGTTGCAGGACGAACAGGCCCATGCAAGCCGCAAAGAAGTACCAAGCGATTTTTTGACTTTGAAAGCGCATCCTTAATTCTCCTTCAAGGTGCCGAGGAAGTTGAGAATGTCATCCAGTTGCTCGCCCTTAAGTCCGAGATTTGGCATGGTGGTATCTGGTTTTACCGACAGTGGGTCGGCCACCCACTTGCGCAGGTATTCGGCATCAAAACGATCGGCGACGCCATCCAATGCTGGGCCGACGGTTCCGCCTTGGCCCTCAATGGAGTGACAGCCAATACAGACCGACTTGACGTATTCAGGAGCTGCATTCAAGATTGAATTGGCAGCGATGGGTGCGGTTGCAAGCGCATTCGCTGGCGCCATGTCCGGCTCAGCGGGGAAGCCATTGGTGTCAATGCGAGCAACCCAATGGAAAAATGCCAAAGTGTCATCAATGTTCTTCTTGGCCTCTTCAGCGCCGACCTCATCCGCATCGTAAAAATCGTATTTCACCATTTTGCGGCGACCAGGAAACATCCGTTCCGGATCTTTAAGGAATTCGGTTAGCCAAACGTCGCTGCGTCGCTTCACTACTTGCGTCAGCTCGGGTGCGTAGTAAGCACCTTCACCTAGCAAGGTGTGGCAACCCATGCAGTTGTTTTTGTTCCAGATCATGTGTCCGCGTACAACGGACTCAGTCATTTCATCTTGATTGGAGCGCTCAGGAAACTGCGCCAAGGTGTCCATGGATAACAGGACAAAGGCGATGCTGCACAGAGCGGTCCCTCCAAGGAAAAATGCTTTTGCTGCTGATTTAGTTAGCATGCTATTCGGGGGAATTAGGGTTGGGGTTGATTTCTTGGTGATCGGAGAAATCAAGTCCGAGGGCCAAGGGGAATAACACCCTGTCCTCGAGATTGATGTGCTCGTTTAACATTTCCACCATCTCGCCAGCGAGCTCAGCGAAACGCTGAACTTGTGGAAGTGACGAACATTCGGTTCCGGCCGATACCGGGAGGGTTTCGAGTAGCTTGATTCCCTCGTCGACGGAAATAGCTAGCGTCACCATCAATTGGCGGTGGTCGTTATGTTCGAGCTCCAAAGTTCGGAGCTGAGGCGCCAGGTGGCTGGCCCGTCCAGAAACAAAAGCTGGGAAAATGGAAATCTCTTCCTTTTCTAGGTGCTGCTTAACCTCGCCCCACCAGGTGGTGAGGAGTTTGCACCAACACATGGGAGTTCCTGAAAATTGCTTTTGAAAGCTGTCCCATTGCGGAGCTAATTCAATCAGCTCCCTCACACTCTGCCGTAAATGGCGGTGATACTTGTCAACCAGTAGGTTGACTAAATCGGGGGTAGAGGGGTGACTGCTCACGGTGGCTTTTGTTATTCGAATAATGCAATCTCCGTGCCAACTGTAAATGGTGGATTAATCCTCAAAAGAAAAAAATAATTCGCGAAATGCCTTATTTAAGCCAATTTCAACGATAAAAAGTTGTAAAATTGACAACCCATGAAGTTGTTTGAAAAGTAACAGTTATGAAAAAGGTAACAATTGACGAATTTGACCTCCTGTTTCAGATTGCTCTCGACCTGAGTTCGAGTTTGCAAAGCCAGGACCGATACCAACGCTTAGTCGATGCGGTTCGCCAAGCCCTACCAGCCGACGCGGTAACTTTGCTGCGCTTGCAGGGAGAGGCCTTACATCCTCTCGCCACTCATGGCCTGGTGCCCGACGCGCTTGGCCGACAATTTGTGGTAGCGGATCATCCACGGCTAGCCGAGGTCTGCCGACAACCACAGCCAACACGCTTTCCAATAAATAGCCCGCTGCCTGATCCATTTGAGGGCCTAGTGGAAGGTGCACCCAACCTAAGCGACCACATCCACGCTTGTTTGGGCATCCCACTCCGAGTTCAAAACCAACTTGTAGGAACGCTAACCCTAGATTCTTTAACATCGAATGCTTTCGACGGAATCAGCACATCCTTTTTGTCCGCACTAGGGGCTTTGGCGGGGGCGGCTCTTCATACCTCGGAAATTATGGAGGCGCTAGAACGGAGTGCTCGAAACAATGGTTTGGTGGCCCAAGATTTAGTTCATGGGATATTGGAGCGTCGGGGCGGTGGCCTCCTCGGGCGCAGCGATCGATTGCAAGCATTGCGCGAGGAAATCTCCGTCTTTGCGCAATCAGACTATCCGGTACTCGTCACCGGAGAAACAGGCACCGGCAAGGAACTCGTCGTGCGAACGTTGCATGCTGAATCTTGGCGCTCCAAAAAGCCGTTGGTTTACGTTAATTGTGCGGCCCTGCCCGAATCCGTTGTGGAAAGCGAGTTATTTGGTCATATTAAAGGCGCTTTTACTGGGGCAAGCAATGAGCGACGTGGCAAATTTCAAGTTGCGGACGGTGGCTGCCTATTTTTGGATGAAATCGGCGAATTACCACTTTCCATTCAACCGAAATTATTGCGCGTTTTGCAAACCGGAGAGATTCAGCGGGTCGGCTCCGATCGTCATTTACACGTAGATGTTCGCGTTTTTTCGGCGACGAACCGTGAACTGGTTCGTGAGGTCCAAGCGGGAGCATTCCGTGCTGATCTTTTGCATCGTTTGGACGTTTGCCGGATTCATACGCCGCGTTTAACCGACATGAAGGACGATATACCATTGCTGGCAGGTTCGTTCTGTGATCAAGCACGCCGCCAATTGGGTTTGGGACCGGTTCGATTGCACAGTGATTCCCCGCAGGCATTAATGGCCTATGCGTGGCCTGGAAATGTTCGTGAATTAGAGAATGTCATCTCTAGAGCAGTGCTCAAAGCAGCAAAATCATCGGCCAAAGGAGAGCCGGTATGGATTCGGCCACGCCATTTAGGGCAGGACTTCGTCAAAACTAAATCAAAGGCCGACTCTGAAGATAGGTATAGCCATCAACAATTAGCTGCGCCTGACATGAAAGCCATTGATGGTCGTCCATTAAGTGAGCAGCTAGTTGAATTCAAGCGTCAGGTAATACTCGCGGCATTAAAACGTAATCATGGTGTATGGTCACAAGCTGCGAAGGAACTAGGCTTGCATCGCAGTAATTTGCATAACTTGGCTGCAAGGTTAGGCTTGAAGTAGTAACAACCTCTTGCCCCACCTTCGTAAAACAAGTTTTGCGCATCTGCTTACTGACAAACCAAGAATTAGACTCAGGTCCTTTGCCTGATGGTGACTGGCCATGCGATCCGCGTCCTTATTTGCCAGACGAAGATTGGACGCTTGCAGTCTTAGATGATAAATACACATCCGTTAAAAAAGTAAACGCGCTGGTTAAAGAGGGCTTCGACCTATACTTTAACCTTTGCGACGGCGCCGCTGATCAAGAAAGCCCGGGTGTTGAAGTGGTGCGCACTTTAGAAAGGCATGGAGTTCCATTCACCGGCGCGACAACCCAGTTTTTTGAGCCTACACGTCGGCAAATGAAGGCAGCGTGTAAACGATTGGGGATCGAAACCCCAGCCTGGCGAATTGTCAAGAATGAGGAGCAGGTAGATCGAGCGGCGGAGAAACTGCGCTTTCCGCTATTTGTGAAGCATCATTGCAGTTATTCGAGCATTGATCTCAGTCGTCATTCGCGAGTACAAACGCTGGCCGGGTTGCGTCGGCAGGCGAATAAAATCATTTCTAAACATGGTGCGGCTTTGATCGAGGAATATATTCCGGGCACGGAATGCACAGTTTTGGTGGCGGAAAATCCCAAGAATCCCAAAAAACCGACCACCTATACACCCATTCAATACCAATTCCCCAGTGGCGAAACTTTTAAGCATTCCGATCTAAAATGGGAGGATTACAGCGGCCTGAGCGCAGTGCCGGTGAACGATCCTAAGTTGAACAAACGCATTCGAGATGAATCTGCACGCTTCTTTTTGGAGCTAAACGGAGCCAGTTTTGGCCGTTGCGACATTCGCGTATCCCCCGACGGAACGCCCTATATGCTGGAGATCAACCCCAATTGCGGTTTGTATTATCCACCCGCCGACGCCGCTAGCGCCGATTTATGCTTGAGTCACGACCCGGCCGGCCACGAAGGCTTCACCCGTCAATTGGTTGCGTCGGCGTTGAAGCGTCACCGAAAACGGTAACGCTGATGAGTTTAGTCTTGAATTAAAGGCCGACCCTAAACAGGTCGATATACCAAACGGAACCTATCGTCCCTCTGCCTGGGATGGTGGGGGTGCTCGCTCATCCACTAAATTTCATGAACCCAATCCCTGAGGCATTATCCGCCCCAGCCGCGTCTTCTGGCGTGGAGGCTAAGCCTAGGGCTTACATCTCCGTTGAAGAGAATTCGGCCGAGCAGGTGGTCCTAAGCCGACGGCGCGGTCCAGTTGCGGTGAGCGTTCAATTGGTTCGTGAAGATGGGATAGATATTTTGTCGCCAGTTTTTTTGCCGAAGAATGCTGAATTGAAATTGGAGTTCACAGATACAGCTGACTTGCCAAAAACCGACAAAGGTGGATTGCCCTACCTGATCGGGTCGGTGCGCAAAGTGAAAATGATCAGCGCGCAACCGTTGTATCAAATCTACATTGAGCTTGTGGACTCTGATTCGAAGCTTTTGCATGCGTTATGGCTGCGGTGCAATGCAATTACCCAAGGCGACACTAAGGCTAAAGATGGCTCTGCTGAACTCGAGGCAAATTTATCACTGCTAACAAGGTCGGTTCCTGCTTGGGCAGTTCGGTTGGTTCGCGATGGGGTATTGAACGAGCAACAGTTAACCGAAGTTCTGAATAAGGCGGCTGGCACCAAGCTGCCACTAGACCGCGCCTTGCTCAATTCTGGCGCGGTGTTGGATGAGCAAATTGCATGCGCAAATGCTATGGAGCTAGGTGTGCCGTATGCGAATACGTTGTCCTATGAAATTTGCAGTGGCAACAACGAGATCTTGCCGAGGGAGCTGATTTTCCGCAACCAAGTGTTCCCCCTATTTTCCATGGACGGCATTTTGACCCTGGGCATGGTTGACCCAATGGATTTGGCGGTCATCGACCAGGTGCGCTTGCGTACCAATTCTCAAGTTGACCCATGTTTACTTGCCAAAACGTGCATGCAAAAGCTGTTGGAATCCATTCGTCGCCAAAGTGATGATCCAACCGAAGTTGAGGCTAAGGTTGAGGAGGTGGAGGAGACCACGGAAGAGGACGAACTCGAAGCAGCTTGCAGCTCCAACGAGATTGTGCGCTTAGTAAACTCAATTATCGAGGAGTCTGCGGTAAGCGGGGTGAGTGATATTCACATCGAGCCTGAGCGCGATCTCGGGCGCGTCCGAGTGCGCGTCGACGGAATCCTGCATGAAAAGTCAGTTCATCCGCGCCAGCAACACGCTCCGATAGTTTCGCGCTTGAAGGTAATGTCGAAGTTGGATATCGCCGATACGCGGCGGCCGCAAGATGGTCACTTTGGAATGAAAATTAGTCAGGGCAACATCGACGTTCGAGTTTCGACTATCCCAACAGTTCACGGTGAAAATGTAGTAATGAGACTACTGCTTTCCGGGGATGACATGATCGGTTTAGACGATCTCGGGATTCCCTCCGTGGCGCTATCAAAGCTAAAATCCGGGCTCGAGCAGCCGCACGGAATGATATTGGTGACTGGCCCAACGGGTAGCGGCAAGACCACCACGCTTTACGCTGCATTAGATCGGTTGAGCACGATTGAGCGTAATGTTGTGACAGTGGAAGATCCCGTCGAAAAGCGCATGCCCCTGTTGCGCCAAACCGAAGTGAATCCCAAAGCTGGTCTGACCTTCGCCGCTGGACTTCGCAGCATTTTGCGCCAAGATCCTGACGTGATCATGCTCGGCGAAATTCGCGATGCTGAAACCGCTGAGTTAGCAGTACAAGCGGCACTGACTGGCCACTTGGTTTTGAGCACTCTGCATACCAATAGTGCTGCAGGCGCCATCGTGCGTTTGAGCGAGATTGGCATTCCTCCGTTTTTAATTACGTCGTCTTTGCAGGCAGTGGTGGCGCAGCGTCTGGTGCGTAGGATTTGCAGCAATTGCGCCACCGAAGACAAGCCGGAGCCTCGCTTAATCGCGGGATTGGGCATTCAGGATCCGGCGGAAATTAGCTTTATGCGGGGCGAAGGCTGCAGCCAATGCCTAAATACAGGCTATAAAGGCCGTTTGGGGTTGTATGAAATGCTGGAGATGACAGCTGGGTTGAGTTCCGCCCTACTCGGTGCAGGCAATCGCGACGAGATCGAAATCGAAGCCGAAAGAGCGCTAGTCATGGATTTACGTTCGGACGGTATTCAAAAACTTTCAGAAGGTTTGACCACTGTGGAGGAAGTCGCTCGCATTATCGGAACTGTGAATGTGGAAAAAAGTGAGGATCTGACCGCATGACCTCCTTTGCATGCAGAACCCGAAATGAGGCGGGCTCCGTCATTGAAAAAGTCATTCAAGCAAACTCCAAGCGCGAAGCTCTGACTTTGCTGCAGCGCGACGGGCTGTTCCCTATTTCAGTGAGCGCGGTAGCCGTTGCTGAGTATGCGATAGGGAACACACAAGGGGAAAGCAAAGGGTCGGGGCGGACCCTGCTCACCGCTAAGCAAAGAAAAAAGGGTGGCACTAAGGTAAGCCGCAAGGAATTAATGCAATTTTCATTGCAACTGAGTGGATCGTTGAGTGCAGGTATACCAATTATGGGAGCTTTGAAGTCGGTTCGTGGTTTGATAAAAAACCCAAACTTCAAGCGTGTCTTGGCCGGGATTTGCGTCGACTTGGAAAGTGGTATTTCCCTTTCGGAGGCAATGGAGAAGCACCCACGTGTGTTTCCGGCTGTTTACACCGGAACGATTTCGGCAGGTGAAAAATCCGGCACTCTGGACAATATGCTAGAGAATCTGGCCGAATATTTAGAGGCGGATATGGAGGTGCGATCGGATCTTAAATCGGCCATTATGTACCCGGCAATCGTGATTGTTACCTTGTGCATTGCCATCGTAGTTTTAATGGTGTTTGTGGTTCCACGCTTCGCCACGTTTTATTCCGGATTCGGTTCGGAATTACCCCTGGCGACCAAAATCTTGATTAATGGCAGTGATTTTATTTCCAACAACCTTTTGTTTATCGTTGGCGGATTAGTTGCCCTCGGTTTTGCACTAAAAGCCTTGTTTCGACGGCCAAAGGTTCGGCGCAAAATGGACCGAATCATTTTGAAAATTCCAGTCATTGGCAAGCTGGTTCAAACCGCAATCACCCTTCAAGTTATTCAAATTCTTGGATTGTTCACTCAGGCTGGTGTGCCGATTTTGGAGGCACTGCAGACTGCCGCAAGCACCACTGGAAATTCCAAAATCAAGCAAGATATTTTAAATGTCGCCACTGAAATTTCGGTGGGCGAAACCATGACGACAGGTATGGAGAAATCCGATTGTTTTCCACAAGAGGCCAGGCAGATGTTGGCCAATGGAGAATCCACGGGATCAATGGAACGAGCTTGTTTTGCGGTTGTCAGGCGCTTTAAGAAGGAATTGCGCTACCAAACAAAAACGGTGGCGACGTTGATTGAACCATTGCTCACTTTAGTCCTGGCGGTAATTGTCCTGTTCGTCGCCCTGGCGGTTTTTCTGCCCATGTGGGATATGGTCAAGGTCGTGGAATAAACCGTTCAAGCGGGCGAATTTAGGGCGGGGCTCAAGAAATTTCACTGAATTTCCGACAATAGCTTGTCGGGGAGATTCTGTAGGCACCTTGATTTGCATTTCAGATTTGTAGACAAATGGAAATTTTTCAGTCCCAGAGAAGTAAAAACGTTGCTCATGTCGACGGCTTTACTTTGATTGAATTAACTATAGTCATGGTTCTATTGGTAATACTCTCAGGAGCGGCAGTGACCTCGATCCATGGGCTCAAGGCGTCGCAGGAAAATGTGGCAGCAACCAGAGTTCGCACAGTTTTGGTGCACGCGCAGCGTTGGGCGATGGGAAGCGGAAACAACACTTATGCGGTCGTCGACGTTGCCAATGACCTGATCCAGGTTTTCGTGGACGATCCAAGCAAACCGGGTAAAAAATTCCGTCAGCCGTTATCAGATCCATTAACTCGGAGCCCAATGGTGCTGCAGTTAGGGGCCGACGGCGTCGGAATAGTTGCCATATCCTTGGACGGGAATGAATTATGGTTCAACGCTGCCGGAGCTCCGAGCGATAGCAAAGGCGCGCTATTGGTGGACGATTTTACCCTCAGCTTGACCGGCGGATCAATAGTAAGCGTTACCAAAAACACCGGCCTGGTGAGGGTGAAGTGATGCGCGGTTATGCTCCTATTCGGCATTGCAAACTCCAAAACGGGGGCTACACGCTGATTGAACTAATCATGGTCATGGTGATTTTGAGCATAGTTGGCGGTGTTTCTTCTTTCGCGATCATGGAGTCGATGAAGGTATATGCACGGGCGGTGCCAGCAATTGATATGTCTTACAAAAGTAACTTGGCCATTCAACGGCTAAGCAATGAAGTTAGAGATTTGCAGAGCACCGAAGACATCGCCAAGTTTTCCGCCAACGCTTTTCAGTTCAAAGACTCTCTTGGCAGTAGCATTGAATATAAGTATGACGGAAAAAACCTGACTCGCAATGGTGATTTGCTGGCCAGTGGATTGTCTGAGTTCACCTTCAAGTATTGGGCGAAGGATGGCAAAGCCGCCAAAGTATCGGCAGACCTACATTTGGTGGAAGTTGATTTCACCCTAACTGCTGGCAAAGCCTTCCAGCGTGTGCGCATGCCAATTTTTCCAAGACGGATAGGGTTATGAAATGCATCCGCCCGATCAGGAATTTTTCTACAGGTCGTGACGCATCGGCTGAAGGCGGGTCGGTGTTGGTCCCTGTCGTCGCCGCAATGTTGATCCTTCTATTGTGCGGAGTTGCGCTATCCGAAGCCTTTGGCTCGCAACGTATGCAAGCGGTTATTTCGGTGGAATCAGTTCAGGCGCAATGGATCGCCGAAGCTGGCCTCTGGCACGCCGCCAGTGTGGAAGAAGGATTGAGCATACCTGTCAACTTTGCGGGCGGAACCTACAGCGTGGCCAAGTCAGGAGATCTGTACACGTCGAAATCGCAGCGCGGCAATGCTGGCGTGACCCGAGTCTTGACGATATTGTCGTCGCAGGATTCTGACGACGACGATGATGCGGGAAAAGCTAGCCCGCTTGATGAAAGCAAGACCAGCGCATCGGCCGAAAAGTCGGGCTCAAGTCGAATCAAGCTGAAGTTTTATAGCTCATCATCGAAAGAAGCAGTTTTACAATCGTTCGAAATGAGCGCCGATCAATCGAGCAAGCTATTAAGCGGATTTACCTTTGATAAGCATACCATTTGGTCTAATCGCAAAGGGAAGAGCCTGCCGACCGGAACGCAAAAATTTGGCTCCTCGGCAAGTCGTAGAACGATCAAAAGCAAGGAAAGCGAAGACGTCATTCTTAGTTTTAAGGGCAAGCAAAAGGGCAGCGGATCCTACACGTTAATTCTCAACTTTGTGGATGGCTCCAAATCCACTTTGAGCTTCAAGGTGCAATGGTGAAATCCACTCGGCGTAACCGATGCAATACTGGCACCAGCTTGTTAGAAGTTGTGTCGGCGATAATCATGTTGAGCATCGCCATACCGCCACTGGTTGGCCTGTATTCTGAAGTTTCGAATCAAAGCGTGGACCAGTCTTTTCAAGACGTCGCTGTTATTTATGCCGACGCCTTGATGGAAGAAATCGTCTCGAAGGAATTTGAAGATCCAGACAAGCCTAAAGGTAGCTTTGGTGATGAAGAAAAAAACCGCTTTAAATACGACGACATAGATGACTACGACGGCCTAGATAATTCCCCTCCCATTCACTTGGATGGCAGTGAGCTGGCCGACCTCGCCGGTTTCCGACGTCGAGTCGAGATTGAAAATGTCGCTGCTGCAAACCCCGATACTACTAAACCAGAAAAAGATGGCTCCACCAACCTTAAGCGCATTCGCGTAATCGTTTCCTGGGCCGCTGGGCGCGGCGGTGAACTTCACTTGACCACATTACGGGCCAGGCTGAGCGGCTCCGGAGAAAAGAGCGGCCCCTTGAATGAACAAAAAAGCGCCGATTCAGCGAAACGCAAATCCAGCCATTCCTTCCAGGTGGATTTATTTAGCTCGGCCGACGAAACCATCCAAATGAAGTCCTTTTCACTTAGTGCAGATCGTGCTGGCAGCGTGACCGAATTGAAGTTGGGATCAAAAAAGATATGGGATGACCGCCATGGCATGTCCATGCCCACAGGCGAAAAAGAGCTATCGCACGGCTCAAGTTCGCAGCGGTCGATACCGTCCAATGGCGAGCGCAAATTAGAGGTTAAATTTTCTGACAAGCCCAAGGGGAGTGTGAATTACGACACCAATAGAGCGCAGCAGCTTGGAATACAGCTCGACTGGTCCGCAACGCTAATTCAGTGGCATGAAAAACTCCTTCCTGTACAAATTTCCACCACGCGCCAGCATGATCCTCGCGATTCTGGCTGTAGGCTGCGCTACACCGCAAGCTGCTTCAGAAGACGGCTGGAGTCAACTCGCGCGGCGCGATTACCAGACGGCCTTAAGCACCTTCAACCAGGCTCTTCAAGAAAATGAAACGGCTGAACTTCAGGCCGGCCGCGCCAAGGCGTTGTATTTTTTGGATCAGCACATTGCCTCGGAAAGCGCTTATAGTCGCGCATTGGCTCTGAATCCGGAGCAAGCGCAATGGCACATGGAATATGCTTTGGTGCAAATTGCATGTCAAGATTATGCCGACGGAATCGTCTCTTGTAACGAAGCTATTCGGTTGCAGCCACAATTGGCAATAGCATTTCACAACCGTGGTTTCATATACCACGTCCAGGGTAAACTTGGCGCAGCGGAAGCGGACTTTAGTAAAGCCATTGACTTGGATCCAAATTTCGCCGAGGCATATAATAGTCGTGGCATTGTTCATGCGGAACGTAGGAATTTCCAAGCTGCGATCAAGGATTTTCAAATTGCTATTCGTATCCAGCCTGAAATGGCGAGTGCGCATGCCAATGCCGCTGCCTCGAACTACGCATTAGGGCGGGCGGAACTGGCGTTTGTTGGCTTAAATACTGCAATCAAAATCGATAGAAAGAATTCTCTGTTCTTCAAGAATCGCGGTCGCATTTATTTGGATCTAGGGAACCGAACTAAGGCAGCCGACGACTTTGAGCAAGCTTTGGTGTATGCTCCTGGCGACGCCAACTTATGGAAGCTACTGGCCCAAGCTCGGGAATCAAGTGATAAGAAGGTGCAAGAATGAATTCCAAACCTGTTGCTGAAATTCATGAGCAGAAAGAGGCGAGTTTTGCAACTATTGCTCGTCGCCATGGCTTGTCGAGGAAATTGATTTCCATTCTGAGTGATACTGCGAAAGAACTTTATTGCGACGACATGGATGCTGTTTTAGAAAACCGAGTACAGTTTGAAGAAGTCGCCCAGCAAGCCGTCACTGGCCACGCGGGTAACTTGGAACTTTCTTTTCAACTGGTTGACGCACTGGCCAACGCGACTGAAAAATTAGGTTTGACCCGCGCCAGTGACGAACCAGATGTCTTTAGACGAGTATGGATCCAGAATGAAGCCGGCAAGCGAATTCGAGGTGTAGTGTTGCGCCGCTTAAAAGGCGAAGTTGCAATTTTTTGCCCGCCAGCCAAAAAATCGTTTGGCGAGTTGGGCTGTATGTTGGATGTGACTTACCGTGGAATCAAGTCGGCGATTAGCTATAAGTTGCAAATGAATGACTCGGTACGCCTACCCGCTACTTACGTACTGCATCTCACTCGCCCCGCTGGGCAGGGTGCTATAGGTCGCTTGCACAAACGCTACGTCGTCAACCTGCCCGGTTTTGTTCATCAAATGAATGCTGATGGACCAAATAGTGAGCCATTTCCTTGCAAGCTCAAAGACATAAGTCGTGGCGGTGTTTGCTTGAAGTGCAACGCCGAGTTTGAACGCGGCACGTCTATATATTTGGAGGCGTTTTTGGAGGACGGCAGTGCCAAACCATTTGGCATTGAATGCACCGCATCCTGGATGAAAAATACCGTTGAGGGTAGTTTGGTGGGCCTGGAATTTGGAGATTTAGACGCCACCAATCTGGAACGCTTGAGCACTGTCCTACAGCATCTGCAGGACAAGGAACAGTAAAGCAAGCTCTAGTTGGCTAACCTAGACCTTCCAAGTATCACCACTTTGCAGTAGTGATTCCAAGGTTCCTTCACCCAAGTCCTGGGTAACGGCTTTGACCTGATTGTGAATGGATTCATCCAACATCGGTCGTTCGACCCGGCGGAAAATTCCGATGGGAACCGGAATCTTGTCATCTTCAGCGCCTTGGCAAATGCGATAAGCGTTGGCACCAGTTGCGCCGTCGGCTTTCCAAATCGTGGCTTCCTCAGGCGGGCACAGTTCGATGGAGTCCGGCGTGAAGCGCAAACCGTTTTGATTTTCTTTGCCAAAAACCAGTGGCTGCCCAGGACGTAAGTCGACTTGGCGGTCGTCGCGAACTTCGCGGCCAGCGACGTGATCAAAAGCACCGTCATTAAAGATCACGCAGTTTTGCAAAATCTCAATGAAGGCAAAACCTTTATGTTCATGTGCCGCTTGCAAGATTCCCTTCAGGTGCGGGACTTGAGTGTCCACCGTTCTGGCAACAAAACTAGCGCCAGCGCCCAGGGCTAAGCCATCGGACTAACCGGAGTATCCAGCGCGCCGTAAGGCGACGAGGGCGTTTTCAACCCGGGCACCGTCGTTGGTGAATACTGCCCTTTGGTCAATCCATAAATGCGGTTGTTGAACAGCATTATCTTTAGGTTCAGGTTGCGCCGCATCGCGTGAATCAAATGATTGCCACCGATCGACATCGCGTCGCCGTCGCCGGTGACTACCCAAACATGTAAATCAGGATTTGCAATCTTGATGCCAGTTGCAAACGCCGGCGCACGGCCGTGAATGCTGTGAAAACCAAAAGTACTCATGTAATACGGGAAGCGGCTTGAGCAGCCAATGCCCGAAACCACCGCGAATTTTTCTTTCGGCACACCAAACGAAGCAAAGGCTTGTTGCACGCCATTCAGAATCGCGTAATCGCCACAGCCAGGGCACCAGCGCACTTCCTGATCGGAGGAAAAGTCCTTTTTCTTGTAAGTAAGAGTTTCAGTCATGATGTGCACCTAGCTCAACAGCTGCTCGATGTGGTTAGCCAGTTCGGTCGTGGTAAACGGCTTGCCTTGAACCTTTGGCAACGAAATCGCATCGATCAGGTATTCGGCGCGGATCAAACGGCACAGTTGTCCGCGGTTGAGTTCGGGAATGAGCACCTTCTTAAAGCGCTTCAAGATCCCGCCAAGGTCGTTCGGTAGCGGCCACACGTTACGGAGGTGAACTTGCGAAACCGAAAGTCCAAGCTCATGGCAGCGACTCATCGCGCCACGAATAGCGCCGTATGTTGAGCCCCAGCCGAGTACCATTAGCTCGCCTTCGTCGTCGCCGAAAATTTCCAACGGCTCGTAGCTGTCAGCGATGCCCATGACCTTCTGCTCGCGCAATAGCACCATGCGCTCGTGGTTTTCCGCGTCGTATGAAACGTCGCCGGTAAGGTCGGCTTTTTCCAAGCCTCCGATGCAGTGCTCCAAGCCGACGGTGCCAGGGATGACCCATGGTCTAGCCAGCGTTCGCGGATCACGCGAGTAGGGGTGGAACGGCGCGTCCTCGGTGTCAGCGTTTTCGGCCCAGGACGCTTTAGTAGTGAACTTGACCGGGAACGGCTTCAAAGATTCCGCCGACGGAATCCGAAACGGCTCAGAACCATTGCCGATATAGCCGTCACTCAACAAAATGACCGGGGTCATATAGGTGGTGGCAATTCTCACCGCGTCGATCGCAGTCTGGAAGCAGTCCGCCGGTGTGGCGGGGGCGAGCACCGGCATCGGCGCTTCAGAGTTGCGGCCGAACACGGCTTGCAGCAGGTCAGCTTGCTCTGTTTTGGTCGGCAGTCCAGTGCTAGGGCCGGCGCGCTGGACGTCGATGACCACCAGCGGGATTTCGGTCATGACCGCCAGGCCCATGGCTTCGGTTTTCAAAGCTAGACCGGGGCCCGAGGTGCCAGTGATCCCCATGGATCCGGCGTAACTAGCTCCAATGGCAGTACATATGCTGGCAATTTCATCCTCCGCCTGAAACGTAGTCACGCCGTAATTCTTGAAGCGCGACAGCGCATGCAGCACGTCGGAGGCGGGGGTGATGGGGTAGGAGCCGTAAAACAGCGGCAGATTCGCCAGTTTGCAGCCGGCGACCAGCCCCATTGCGGTGGCTTGATTGCCGCCGATGTTGCGATAGGTGCCGGACGGCAGCGGCGCTACACCAACTTGGTAAACCGTTTTGAATAGCTCGGAATTTTCCGAAATATTCGCCCCAGCACGCAGCGCAAGTATGTTCGCCTCAAGTATTTGCGGCTTTTTACCAAACTTCTTTTCTAGCCAGCGTTCGGTGTGATCCAGCGGCCGCGAATAGGCGTAATAAAGCATGCCCAAGGCCAGCAGGTTTTTACAGCGCTGAGCATCTTTGCTAGATAGGCCGGTACTTTCGACCGCTTTGAGCGTGGCTGCGTTCAGGTCGATCGCAATCAGCTGGTAATTTTCGGCCAGGGTCGGATCGTCGAGTGGATTGGCGTCGTATTTGGCTTTGACCAAATCACGCGGGCCAAAATTGCCCGTATTGACGATTAACAAGCCTCCTTCCTTGAGGTCGCTGAGGTTTACCTTCAACGCCGCAGGGTTCATCGCCACCAAAACGTCGGGTTGATCGCCTGGGGTGTGGATGTCCTTGGAAGCAAAGCGCACCTGGAAGCCGGAAACTCCAAACAGAGTTCCAATTGGAGCTCGAATTTCCGCCGGGTAGTCGGGAAAAGTCGCCAAATCGTTACCCATTTGCGCCGACGTATCGGTGAATTGGGTGCCCGTCAGCTGCATTCCGTCGCCTGAATCGCCGGCAAAGCGAATCACGACTTCATCAACTTGTTGCAGTGGGATTTCTTGGGGTGTGGTCGCCATCTTTTCCGCCGCACGACGCGGGTGTAGCCACGGGGGCTTGAACCGAACATTCTATCCGTCTTGCTTGTAGGGCAGGGAGAGTCCAGGTTCTTGTCAATCAAACCAAATTTGACTTGGCAAGTAAGGGAGCAAAATTGTGCCTTTTGTCGTAAAATTACGCCTTATTGGAGGCGGGAGTTCGGTTCCTGTTTCCAATACCCTCCAAACTGTCCATGGCCAAACACCTACTCCTCTGCGTCTGCTTCACCCTGCTTCCTCAAGCGCTAAATGCGCAATCTGTCGGAGGAGAAACCAACCTTCTGTTCCAATTCGACGGCACCAGCTATCGCAATTACATGGGCAGTTCGGTTGCCAATGCGGGGGATGTAAATGCTGACGGCATTCCCGATGTCATCGTTGGTGCCCGCGGAGCCAAACCGTTTTGGGTGGATTATGTCGGCTCGGCCTTCGTTTATTCTGGCGCAGATGGTTCGCTGTTGCACCAATTCGACGGCACTCATTTTTACCAGTTCTTCGGCAACTCCGTAGACGGTGCCGGCGACGTCGATGGTGATGGACATGACGATCTCATTGTCGGCGCTTACTACACCGACTGGAGCGGGCTGGACAAAGCTGGAGCCGCATTCGTTTATTCGGGAGCCACGGGTCTACTGCTCTATGAATACTATGGACTAACGGATGTAGATCTCATGGGGATTTCCGTAGCTGGTGCCGGCGATGTCAACGGCGATGGCCGAGCGGATTTCATCATTGGTGCCAATTATGCCGATCCAGGCGGACGCACGGAAGCTGGCACCGCGTCCGTCTATTCCGGAATCGATGGCAGTTTGATTTATCAATTTGAAGGACCGAATGCTGATGACCATTTAGGCCATTCCGTTGACGGTGCAGGCGATGTAAATGCCGACGGCTACGCTGACCTCATTGTTGGCGCCACTGACGGATTTTCAGATGATGGTTACGTCAACGTCTACTCCGGACAGGACGGCACAGTAATCCATCACATTGGCGGCTTCTTTGATGAAACCCTTGGTTATGCCGTCTCCGGCGCCGGTGATGTTGACGGTGATGGCTATGCCGACTTTATCGTTAGTGATACCGAACAGAATGGCTTTGCCGGATTGGTCCAAGTGTATTCAGGAAAAACCGGCGCGTTGCATTTTGAAGTAGACGGTTCGCTGGTCGAATACAAGCTGGGAATTTCCGTCTCCGGCGCTGGCGACGTCAACGGTGACGGTTTTGACGATGTCATCATGGGCTCTCAAAAAGGGCCTGGTGGCAGAATCTATATTTATTCTGGCGTAGACGGCACCCAGCTTCATCAGCTAGTCGCCGCTGCTGACTACGATCACTTTGGCGATTCAGTTTCTGGTGCTGGTGATATCAATCAAGATGGTTACGCCGACGTCATTATTGGCGCGTTAAACACCGATCCTTCTGGGGTGAGTGATGGTGGCTCTGCATATATCTATGCCTTTAATCCATACCTCACCCTCTCAACTCATTCGGTTTCCGCATCCAGTGGAGGCGTGATTAATCTCAGTTTCAATTTCCCTCAAACAGCGGCATCTTTTGCTTACAAAACGCTCATTTCAGTGACTGGTACTGGACCTACCACTTATGGGGTAGACATCCCGCTGACTTTGGATCACGTGGTGCGAGACTCATTTTTTGGTAATTATCTATTTCCGACCTACAGTGATTTGCATGGCACCTTGGACGGAAATGGATCCGCCAATGGTCAGATTTCATTACCCAGTGGCCTGCCTTTGATCCATGTCGGCCGGACTTTTTGGATGGCAGCAATTGCTAATCCCAGCGGTGGTTTGCCGGAGTTCAGCTCGTCGGTGAAGGCGGTAACGATTGAGCCGTAACGGAGTAGGATGCTAAGGCGGAAATTGAGAGCCATTTGCAACAGTGTTCGGCGTGAATGCAAGCGTTGGATCAAGCGGCGGATGACCCATCATTGAATGTGGATTTGAATTCAGCGGTTGATTTTGCAACTCTCAGACCGCCCGCGGAGCTAGGTGAAAATTTGGAGCAAAGTTTCGTCGGCACTGCTTATCAAATCATTCGCCGCCTGTGCCGCGACCGCTAGCACGTCGTCGATTTATCACACGCTGTGCCAACGCGAATACGCTGGCTGCCTAATTCACACAAATCAATTCGATGCCGCGATGAGCACCTTGGACCTAGCACTGGAAAACACGCTGCAAAGCTATCCGGAAGAAAGCCCGGCCGTCGCTGTTATTTTTTGGCGGCGCGGAAAGGAGCTGCATGCTGCCACCTGCTTGCCTGAAACTGTGGAGGCATACCTTAAGGCGACCTCAATTTTGGAGGGTGTTTACGGTTCCGAACACGCGCAATTTACGAGGTGCGCCGGTGAATTAGCGGTGAAAAGAATGGCTAAATGGTCGTGTTAGAAGTCTAAATTGTCTGGCGATTCGTTGTTTTGGCAATTCAACGGCGAGTAAATTGCAGCCATGCTTTTTTGTGAAATGGCACTCGGTTTGCTTTGCGCTGCGCAGACGACAGACTTCGTCTTCAGCGAACATACGGTGTTGCAGCCCACCGCCGAGGTGGCGATGCCAGTGGCGCAGGCGTTGCAAGATGGGTTGATGCGTATCAGCGGCTCGCAGTTGAATTTAGCCATTGCTAAGACCACAGAATCAAAGTCTGTGATTGAGTTGATGCTCAATCCCTTAGACCATGAGATTGCTAAAACTGGGGCATTTTTGATCGACGCGATGACCAATAAAGTGGTCATCGCTGGCTCAGATCAGGCTGGCCTGGCGAATGGGGCGGCGCGCTTGTTGCGCTTAGTTAACCAGAAACCGGACGATGGTGATCCGAGTGAATCCGACAAGAGATTTCGCTGGTCGGTCCCAAAGCTTGAATTTGTGGATATGCCCGAAGCAGAATGGCGCGGCATCATGATCGACGTCGCGCGGTTTCCACACACCATCGCTGACGTGCGCGAAGTGGTGGAGCTAGCCTGGCTGACGGGCTTGAATCGCGTGCACCTGCATTTGAGCGACGACCAGTATTTCACCTTTCCGAGTACTGCTTATCCAGAGTTGGGTAGCGTCGGCAGGAATGGTGAACGCTTGCATTTCACGCGTCAGGAACTGGTGGATTTGGTCGCCTTTGCGCAAGCTCGGGGAATCGTCTTGGTGCCGGAAATGGACATGCCCGCCCACGCCGGGGTCATGGTGCGCGCGCGGCCGGATCTGTTTGGAACTATCGACGCAAAAACCGGCAAACCGCGCTCAACCGGTGTGGTCAACATGGCCAGTGAGCGTGCCTATCAAGCCTTAGATGTACTCATCGGCGAAGTTTGCGACGTCTTTATTCACAGTCCATACATCCATCTAGGTGCCGACGAAGTTTCCGCTGGGCATTTGCGCACGCTGCCTGAATACGACGAGTATGTGCAAAAACATTTTCTGCCGCGCGCGATCAAAGGCGACGTCGGCGAGCTGTATTGCCACTTTGTAGGACGGGTGTGCGAAATGGTGCGCAAGCGCGGACGTCGGCCGGTGATTTGGGAGGGGTTTCATGGCACGGGTACCGAAGCTGCGCCAATTCCCAAAGATGTTTTGGTGATGGCTTGGAATTTGACTTTTCAATCACCGCAGGCTTTGGTGGACAACGGTTATGAAATCGTGAATTGTGGATGGGATCCGCTTTACGTGGTGCCGTCGCAATGTTGGGTGCCGTCTTTGCAACGCGCGCTGGATTGGGATGTGTTTCATTTGCGGCAACGCTTGGGCGGTCCGGAATTTCGACTAGATCCATCTGCCGCTGTGCTCGGTGCGCAAATGTGCGTTTGGGAGCAGCGCCCCGATGCGATTTTGGGGGCTAGTTATGAAATTTTGGCTGCGGTTTCCTCTCGGATGTGGAATGCGGAAGAGGACTTGAGCGTCGATAGCTTTAGGAGCAGACGCGGTAGCTTAGACCGAGTGGTGCAACGCATGCTGCGCCCAAATTTGGCGGAAGCAATTGTTACCGCGAAGCAAAAGTCGAATGCATATCCAGTTCCGGACAAAGACCTCGCCTACCATTGGCGTGCAGCTTGGCCGATTCCGTTGGGCACTGGCGAGGTGCTAGACGTTGATCAAATTGGAGTGCGAGCTAAGGGGAATTTTGCTGGCACTGGTAATGCCCGCATCAAAGAAGTCAATCGTGAACTATTTGCCCGCGTCGCCGAACTAGGCCACATCGATACGCGCATTCCGGCGCTGCCCGAGGCGGGATTGGAATGGTTGCCGCGGCGGCAATGGCGTCCGTATTCGCTGGAATTGACCGGTAAATTGCAACTGCCGAGCGATGGCGAATACACTTTTTTTGTGCGCGCAAATGATGGCGCGGCGGAGTTAACTTTAGGCGGTACGGAGGTTGCGGTTTCGCGTGGCAATCGCGAAGCTCACGGTCGTTCCGATCTGCAAGCAGGGGTCTATGATTTCCGTATTCGTTTCCATTTTGAATACGTGCAAAACGAATTAAACATCAAGCTGCAAGGACCTGGCATGGCATCGCCATTGTCTTTTGATGACTTTGTCGTTCGCGGGAAATCCACTACGCCGACCTTAACCGCGTCGGAATTCATCGACCCTCGTGCGCAATTATTCCGCAGCATGGCGACCGGAAAACCCATCGTTTCGTCGGCCGGACATCAAGGCAACATGACCGCCAAGGGCGCGGTGGATGGAATCATTGGCAATGAATCTGGCTGGCATTGCGGCGAATCTCCAGCCACCTTGACCATTGATTTAGAGGCCGTGCAAACTCTGCAACGAGCGAAGTTTTACTTTTACAACGACGGCTACCGCCACTACCAATACCAGCTAGAACTTTCCGTCGACGGTGAAAAGTGGCAGCAAGCGATCGATGCATCAGCCAATGTTGAGGCATCTTCTTCCAGTGGAGTGGAGCACAAGTTCCCGCCTACTCAGGCACGTTACGCTCGCTTAATCATGCTGCGGAACAGTGCCAACGAAGGCGTGCACGTCAACGAGATTTTGCTGTTCGATAATTAAACCGTCAAGGCTTTCCTGGAGCTCGCTCGGCGTATCAGCTTCGCGAAAAACAAAAGCAACCGCGATTTCATCGATGTCCAATTCCGGTATGCGCAAACGTAAAACAACCTTTTCGCAAGGTCGACTGGCGTCGCCATAAAATGCTTGCAGCGGCGCAGTGATTCTTCCCAAACCCAATGCTTGTGCGTCAGCAGCGCGTAGGGTCAAATCGTGCAAAAACATATTGCTTGCCACCGCTTGAACACGATGCTGCTTGGAGCCACTTGCATTTTCTAACTGCAGCTGCGCCTCCATGGATCCCCAGGACACTTTTTTGTCGTCGCGATACCAAGTATTGTCCACGGCGGCAATCGTCAACTTCCACGGCATGCGGATCTGTCTCCCTAGTTGCACCCAGTGTGGGCGCTGACTGGTAAACGGCGAGAGTTGAAAAGTAATTTCGACGTCATCTATGCCGGCGCGATAAAGATAGGCGTGTAACCATTTCTCTGGCAAAGCCTGCGCTTGCTCCCACGCGGAGTCGGCATCGCTCCATGTTCCCTGGACCGCACCGTCGGCGATGAGCACCCAATCCCCAGGCTGATCTTGAATCAGCGCCGGTGCTTGCTCCATCCAAGTAGCGTGATTTTTCGCCAACTGTTGTTCAAAAGTGGCAACGGGCTGAGGGGATTCAATTTTCTCCTGGGGTTCGGGAGCAGGAGTTTGGCAAGCGGCAAACAAAAGAGGCAGGAGTAGGGAAAAGCGCATGGAATTAGTCTGGGTATTTCTATTATGCCAGGCGTTAGACTCAATGGCATGAAGTCGACGGACCTGAGTTTGCACCGCGCCGATCTGAACGACCTGGACACGCTGGCGGGATTGTTCGATTGCTACCGGGTTTTTTATCAGCAGGACTCTGCGCCTGAAAAAGCGCGCGAGTTTTTGCAACAGCGCCTGCGTGCGGGTGATTCGGTAGTGTTTTTGGCGACGCTGAACGGCGAGGCGGCCGGATTCACTCAGCTTTACCCGACGTTCACCAGCGTAGGCATGGCCCGAATTTGGATCCTGAATGATTTGTTTGTGCATGAGAATTGCAGGCGTAATGGCGTCGCTAAGGCTTTGATGGCGGAGGCACAGAAATTTGCGGTCGCCGATGGAGCGGCCGGTATGGCACTGGAAACGCAAAAAGAAAATGGCAACGCGGCGGCCTTGTATCGGCAGCTAGGCTGGAAACTTGAAAGTGAATACGACTACTACTCTTTGAATTTAAGAAGATAAAAATGAACCTACTCTGCATCGCCATTTTGCATTTTGCCCTTGCACAGCAAAGCGCCAGTTCACCTGTCGCCGATGCGCAACAACCGCCGGTGGCGCCGCCGGCAATGTGTGAAGTCATCGTGTTAGGCATGATTCACGGTGGCCATCGCAATAGCGAGCTTTGGGGTTTGGATGAGGTGCGCGAAACGATTCGTCGCATTCAGCCGGATGTGGTGCTTTGTGAAATTCCACCGAACCTCTGGCCAGCGGCGTCCAAGCTGTGGCGGGAAAAAAAAGTGATTGAAGATGCTCGTATCAAACGCTTCCCTGAATACACCGACGTGGTGTTGCCGCTGATGGATGAGTTGAAATTTGAGTTGGAGCCATGCGCAGCGTGGACGTCGGCGATGGCGTCGGCTAGGGGGAAAGTGATTGCTGAATTTGAAAAAGCAGGCAAAGAAGGTGAAGTTGGCCAAACCGATTGGAGCGCTTATCGCCAAGCGGAGGCTTGGGTGGCAAAGTGGGCCGCGCCGCACGCCCTCGCCGACGCCGACCCTATGGTGATTCACTCGCCGCAATATGACCATGTAACCAAGGGAACGCTGCTGCCGTACGATCATTGGCTAAATTCTCGAATTGGCGTCGGCGGTTGGACGCAAATCAATGAAGCTCACTATGCGTTGATCGATCAGGCTATCAAACGCCATCCGGGCAAGCGGATTCTGATCACCTTCGGCGCCGGGCACAAATATTGGTTTTTGGAACAACTGCGCTGGCGGTCCGACGTCAAATTGCTCGACGCGCGTAGTTTTTTACCTGGTAGTGAACAAGCGCTGACCGAAGTACAGCGGGTCAAGGATGAAGTCTTCAAGTTCGCCGAGTGCACGTGGCGTTGTTTTTACGACGAAGGCAATGCGTACATGCACCCAGCAATGAACCGAATTTCAAATTCCATGTCCCCGCGCGACAGCATGTTGGTGATCAATGGCTTACGACGTGGACCGCAAGGCAGCACTTTTTTGGATAGGCAGTGGTTGAGCCCAGTGACGGTGGCGCCGATCAAGGAGGGGGAGTGGAAAGTTAGTTTCACCATTTCCCGTGCCCTGCAGGCGCCGAATGAGGCTGGCAAGGCGTCGGCAATTTTGATTGCAGACCAATCCCGACCCGGTGGCTTTCGTTGGACGGAAATTAATTGGCCGCGGTGAGTAGCTGACCGAGCACTGTTAATTCCAATTCAAATTGGGGCTCGAAAGAATCGTTTTGCATGTACTTCAGCAGGCTGCGACGGAGTTGGCGCGCTGCATGGCGATTGGGCAAGTCGGTGCTGAGGTCGTAGCCACAGATCATCAGCTTGCCGACGCCAACTTTGCATTCGATGAGCTGCCCGAGCAATTGGTTGTGGTGGAAATCTGGCACTAATTGCACAATCGGGCGGAAATCGGCCGGAGCATTTTCGAGTTTGAAGGTGGTCGCGTTGTTGCAGAGGTCATACCACTGCCAATCACTGTGGCCGTCGTTGGGGAATTCTGCCAAAGCTGGGTGATTCGGTTGGCAAAGCAAACCTAAGTGCGAAAACGCGTCGCCCCACCAGCCTGCCGACCAATACACCGAGCCGAACTTAGTTGGTTTGCTTGCTGAGTTTTTTAGGCCATGTGCTAACAGCAGCACTTTTCCGCCGTCGGCAAGCGCTTGTTGAATTTGCGGACTCCAGCTTTCGGTTATCACGATTTGATTTTCCGTCGCATCCGTCGCATCCGTCGCATCCGTCGCATCCGCCGGGTCGGCGGAATTCGCGGACGAGTTGGGTGGGTACACCCAAATTTTCCACTGATTACTCGAATTCGCGATCTCAATTTTCAGCGTCAGTGCGGTCGCTTGAGTGATCGAATCGAGAGGCACGGAAATGGTGCCAAGCGGAGTGATTCCGCCTAGAGGGATTTCGTCGCTGGAAATGGTTTTTTGCACATGGAACTGGTGATCTGAAGAGGAAAGCGACCAGGTCACGGCGGTCGGAGCTAAAGGACGTCGCCCGTGGTGCCGCACTTGCAAGTCGGCTTGAAAGGTTTCGGCAGACGTCCAAACATATCGCTCAAAACGCGCCAACGGTACCGTCGGCGAGTTCCATTGCAGCAATTCTTCTTTGGTGACGACGCCCTTGGACTGCAAAAATGGATCCAAAATTCCGACCAGCGCTTCGCTTTGGCCGGTGAAATCGTTGAGCATTAAGAGTTGGTAACCCGCTAACTGCGGAGTGCGCAACATGCCTTCGTGTTCGGCTTTGTACTGCACCATTTGAAAGCGCGCCGAAGCCCATTCAAAGTCTGCAATTTGATTTTCCAACCCCGCCTCTTTGAGTTCGTTCCAAAGCCGTTGGTAATTATGCGGACGCAATGGGCCAGTGAATTTTGGTAGCAGATCGGGGTAGTCCGGGAACACCGGATGCTGCCCTGTTTCGTGCGAAATCACCGGTAGCTCAGTGGTCGCGATGGCGGCGGCATGATCCCAGTCAGTGTGCGGCGGCCCAGTTCCGCGCACGCTTTGATCGGTGCGATGCGTAACCCAAAAGTCGTCGGCGGCGACGTGCTTACGAGCCGTGGTGCCGTTGTAAAGATGGCGCGGATCATAATTTTTGACTTCGGCGACGAGTTCCTGCACGGTTTCCCAATCAGAATCCATGCCGAATTCATTTCCTATGCAGAAAAATGCAAAGGACGGATGGTTGCCATAGGTTGCGCTAATGCGCCCAATTTCCTTGCGCACATAATCCGTAATTTCATCATCCCCACCCAATAATTTCGGCTTCAACCCAATTTCCGACGTCCAGTTATCCACCCAAAACGCCGTTTCTGGACACAAATACATGCCAATGCGATCCGCCGCCTCAAACGCAGCTTCAGGCGGGCACCAAGTATGAAAACGCACGTGATTAAAGCCGTGATTTTTAATCTCCTGCAAGTTCTGCTGCCACTCCCTCACACTAGTCGGCGGATGTCCAGTTTGCGGGTAAACCGCACAATCTAAAGTACCGCGCAAAAATATCGGTTGTTCATTGACGAGAATTCGACGCCCCTTCCTTTCCAATTCACGGATGCCAAATCGAGTTTGCAATTGATCGATGATTCCCCGGCCTCGGAGAGTGGCTTCGAATATGTATCGATTGGGCGTGAATTCATCCCAGCTCAATAACTGCGAGGCCATGTTCAGGCTTAATACAATGACTCCGCCCTTTCTATCCCCATTGCTGCCGCCGATCTTAACTTCAATCGAGCGTTGGCCTAATAAATAGGATCTTGTTTCATCCCAAACTTTGAACACCAGCTTTCCCTTCACTAATTCCTTGCTTGGACCCTCAATTCTAACCTCCGCTTTCAAGGGCTTGCCATTCGCAGGAGGGAATACCCGCAATTTCGACAAGCGTATCAACGGCGTCGCAATCAATTCCATATCTCCCAAAATCCCATTCCACCGTGTCTGCGTTTCCGGTCCATAAGCATGTCCAATAATTCCAATGTCATGAATCATGCCATTGTCCACACAAATCGTCAGGCGATGAGTCCCAGGGCTGAGCGAATTCAATTCGAACTCATGCGGCGTAGCCAAGCTGTCGTACGAACCAACGAAGGTATCATCCACCCAAACCTGCGATTGCCACATCACTCGCTCGAGCTGCAATTGAATCAACTTAGCCTGCCAATTTTTCGGCACTACAATTTCACGCTGATACCAAGCCTTGCCGACGTACATCGGATCGCGCACCAAATGTCCTGATTCATCCAATCGCTGCGTCGCTCCACGCCCCGGCCAAACTGAATCAACAAATTCAGCTGGGTAGGACATGGATTCCTCATTCAACTTAAACCCGATACCAGCAAGATCCGTCGTGTTCGGTAATGAAATGACGTCGGCGGAAATCGGTGATGCAAACCAGCGCTCGTCAAAACCAAGGTTTTGCGGATCCAACTTCACTTGCCATTCGCCGGCTAGAGAAATACTCTCGCGCGGCGATTGCGTCGACCTTTGCTCCTGGGTGCAGGCTGACGTCGCAAGGGATAATAAAAGCCAAGCCAGAAGGCGGGGGAATGCCATGGCCATAGATTAACGGCGAACCTTATTTATTTTCCCAAATGATTGTTGCGTTTCAGCCGATATGGAGGATGATGCCCTCCGTGAAGCAACTTCTCCGCCGCGCGAAGAATAACGGCAGCGACCTGCAGTTTAGTGGGTTTGCCGGACGATATCTGTTTAACAGGTGTCGCGCGGGAGGCTGCTTGCCCGGACAACCATGATCTAGTTGTCTAACCATCAAAAGCCCACCCGCAGCCCATGCGGGTGGGCTTTTTTGTTGTCCACCCACCACAGAAACCACCATGGAACCGCTCCTACCCAACCCTGACAATCCAGGTCAGCAGAATAATCCCGACGCCGACAGTCCGCGCCAGCGCATTGATTTGGTCGACAAGGAACTCATCCGTCTGCTACGGCAACGCATGGATGCTGTGCATGACATTGCCCAGCACAAATCCAACCAGGACGAGGCCCAACTGTTTGATCCCGATCGAGAGGCTGAAGTGGCCAACGAATGGGCGGAAGAATCACAGAATTTGGGCTTGTCGAGCTATTTCACTGGCCGCATCCTGCGCGAGGTGCTGAATTACTCGCGTCGTAGCCAAGAACCGCTGCTATCCGAAAAACCAAAGACCACCACTTGCCGCGTCGGCTATCAAGGCGTGGCAACCAGTTACAGCGACCTCGCGATTGAAAAATTGTTCGCCCACCGCACTCATTCGATTGCGGAACACGTCGGCTTATCCAGTTTTGCCGATGTGTTCACAGCGCTGGAACGCGGCGAAATTGATTATGGGCTTTTGCCGGTGGAAAATACTTTGATTGGCAGCATCAGCGAGGTCAATCACCTGCTGGCCACGCGCGACATTGCGGTGGTGGACGAAGAGGTATGGGAAGTCGAACATTGTTTGGCCGCGTTACCCGGGGCGGAAGTTGCCGACTTGCGGATTATTCGCAGTCATGCGGTTGCCTTGCAGCAGTGCCAGCGCTTGCTCGGTGACATTCGGCAGGCCAAGGCTGCGCACTACTTTGATACTGCAGGCGCTGCTCAGTCAGTGCGTGATGCAAAAGATCCAAAGATCGGCTGCATTTGCTCCAGTGAGGCGGCCGAACGATTCGGCCTCAACGTGTTGCGACGCGATGTAGCCGATCATGCTCACAACCAAACACGGTTCTTGTTACTGGCGACCAAACCGGAGAATGCAAGCCGAAAGATGCCGTCTAAAACTACCATTCACTTTGCGGTTGAAGACCGTTGTGGTGCATTGAGCAATAGTTTGGCGGCGTTTTCTGATCACGGCGTAAACTTAGTTCGCCTAGAAAGTCGTCCGCAGCCGGAGACGCCGTGGGAGTACATGTTCCTGGCCGACCTAGCTGGTCACCAGGAGGATGAAAACGTGCAAGAGGCGCTGGCCGCATTACGCAGTTCGTGCAACCATGTACAGGTCTTAGGTACTTATCCGTCGCGTGCTGTCGAGCACCGTTTGGAGCCAAGCAAAATTCCATCGACTTTGTGGAAGGCAAAGGTGGAAACGCCAGCGAAGGTGACAATAGCGCGCCATGTCAAAGCCAAGCCACGGCCGAGTATTTCGGTCGGTGGGGTGGCGGTAGGTGGCGGCAATTTCACCTTGATTTTGGGGCCGTGCGCGGTGGAGAGCCGCAAACAAATTCGCGATACTGCGGCGATGGTCAAAGCTCGTGGTGCCCAAATTATGCGCGGCGGTGCATTCAAGCCGCGCAGTTCGCCGCACTCTTTCCAAGGGTTAGGTTTTGAAGGTTTGGATCTGCTGGTCGAAGCAGGTCGTGAGTTCGAAATGCCCGTGGTAACCGAGGTGCTGCAACCAGAAGACGTCGAAGCCATCGCCGCAAAAGCGGATATGCTGCAGGTAGGCGCACGCAATATGCAGAACTTTTCATTGCTGAAGCAGCTCGGCAAAATACGTCGGCCGGTGCTGCTGAAGCGGGGCATGAGTGCGACGTTAAAGGAGCTTTTGCAGGCGGCGGAATACATCAAAGCTGGTGGAAATCAACGCGTGATTTTGTGTGAACGCGGCATCCGCACCTTCGAAACAGCAACCCGCAATACCCTGGATATCAGTGCAGTTCCGGTGCTCAAAACTATGACGGATTTACCCATCATTGTCGACCCGTCGCATGCAGCCGGTCAACGCCATTTAGTGGTTCCTTTAGCCCTAGCCGCAGTAGCAGCCGGCGCCGACGGCATCATCGTCGAATGTCACCCGCGCCCGGAGGAAGCTTTGTGTGATAAGGAGCAAGCCTTACGCGACCAAGAACTTGACTTGCTGATGGAGGGACTGAGGCCGATTTTGGCCGCGCAAGGTCGTTTGTAAGCCGCAATTTAAGTTGAAAATTGCAGGTGCTGGCGTTGATTTTTCTTGGCCTCATTCATCTTTTGTGTAAAGATGACCGCGACTCAACTCGGCGCCACCACCCGAATGAACTAGAGTTTCCTTAGGTCAATCCAATGAATATCATCAAATGGATCGATAGGCGCCAGCATTGGTGGAAAGTATTCGTCATCATCGTTGCGGTCAGCGTGGCGGTGGTGGGGTACATCGGCTTTAAGACTTATCAATATGCGCCGCCGCTTGCGGACTTTAAAACTGAGTCTGGCGAAGTGGTTTTTGAAGCCAAGTCCATCACGGATGGCCAACAAGTGTTCTTCCGCTATGGCTTGATGGAGTACGGCAGTTTTCTCGGCGACGGCGGCATGCGCGGCCCAGATTTCACCGCTGAATCGCTCAATTTGACTGCCCAGTGGATGAATCAGACTTACGACGCCGGTTGGCGTAACAAAGTGCCGGATGATTCCGAGCGCAGCATGATAGTGCAGGCGTTGGTGCAAGCCGAGCTCAAGGAGAATCGCTACAACGAAGCCACCAACACGGTGACCTTGAGCAATGCTCAAGCGGCGGCTTACACTCAGTTGCGTAATTATTATGCGCAGAAATTTGGTGCTGGTGGCGAACTTGCGGGCGACGAAGTATTCGCCACAAAAAATTACATCACCGATGAAAACGAAATATCCGACCTCAGTGCATTTTTTTTCTGGGGTGGTTGGTTGTGCGCTGCGCAACGTCCCGGCTACGACTACAGTTTCACTCATAACTGGCCGCATGACCCATTAGCGGGTAATACCGCCACGTCGGGAGTCGTGTTTTGGAGCGTGATTGGCGCACTTGCTTTAGTGCTTTCGCTTGGGATCGTGCTCTACTTTTACGGCAAGATGGATCGTGAGGCCATTTTCGAAGCGCAGCAAACGAAAACGCCTCCGCTGGCGACGACTAAGCTGGTCGAAAAATTCGAGCCCACGCCAACCCAGCGCGCTTGTTATAAATTTTTCGCCGTCGCCGCCGTGCTGTTCGGTGTGCAAGTCCTAGCTGGCTTGATTACCATCGGCGATTTCGTCGGAATTTTCGGCGCAATGGGTTTGGATATTTCAGAGGTGCTGCCGCTGACCATCAGTCGCGCTTGGCACTCCCAAATTTCAATACTCTGGATCGCAGTGTGTTGGATCGCCGCCACCATTTGGGTATTACCCCTGATCTGCCGCCCTGAACCCAAACGCCAATTAGCTTGGATTAACGTTTTGTTTTGGATGCTGGTCGTCGTCGCCGCTGGCACTTTTTTCGGCATTCCTTTGGGTGTGCACGGTTTGCTCGGAGAATACTGGCGCTGGTTTGGTTTGCAAGGTTGGGAATTCGCCCAGTTCGGTCGAGTCTTCCATTATTTGCTTTATGCCGCGTTTGTGGTTTGGCTGTGGATTACCGCACGCGGGGTTTGGCCGCTGCTGCGGAAAAAGCAATCGTGGTCCTTACCAAACTGGATGGTGTATTCCATAGTCGGCATTATCTTTATGTTCACCGCCAGTTTTGTTGCCAACCCCGACACGAATTTTGTCATCGCCGACTTCTGGCGCTGGTGCACTATCCATATGTGGGTGGAAGCATTTTTTGAACTGTTCACTACTATCATTGCCGCCTATTTTTTGTATTTGATGGGATTCGTAAGCCACATGGTTGCCGCCCGCGTGGTTTATTTGTCAGCGGTATTGTTCCTTGGCTCCGGTTTGATCGGCATCAGCCACAATTTTTATTGGAACGCCAAATCCATTGAAACAGTTGCGTTGGGCGGCGTATTGTCGTCGCTGCAAATCGTGCCGTTGGTTTTGCTGACGGTGGAAGCTTGGCGTTTCCGCAACATGCCCGGCGGCGCAGTGAGTGCGTTGCGGAAAAGTGGCGGGGAGCAGGCCACCTTCGGTTTGGCGGAGCCATTTTTATTCCTTATTGGCGTCAACTTCTGGAACTTCATGGGCGCCGGGGTGATGGGTTTTATGATCAATTTGCCCATAGTCAATTATTTCCAACACGGCACTTACTTAACCGTCAATCATGGTCATGCGGCGCTGTTCGGCGTTTATGGAAATTTAGCCATTGCTTCCATGTTGTTTTGCGGACGTTGGGTCATCGGGCCGCAAAGTTGGAACGCAAAATTGCTGCGGCGTGTTTTTTGGTCGTTAAACCTAGGACTCGTTCTGATGGTAGTACTCGACCTCTTCCCGGTTGGTCTGCATCAATTGCTCGCTTCGATGCAAGTTGGCTACGCTTACGCCCGTTCGCAGGATTATCAAAGCGGCAGCGTTTTCCAAACCCTTACTTGGTTACGCGGAGTCGGCGTTGCATGGTTCGTCTGCGGCGGTGTCATTCCGCTAATTTGGTTCATGGTCACACGCGGCTTCCGATTAAAAAATGCTCAAGCCGCAACAGTTCCATTCGTCGCCCCGCCGACGGTATTAGCGATGACCCCGGACGCTTCCGAATCGTCTGGCAAACTACTCGATTAAAGGCGCTCCGAGCTCCACGAAGCCGATGGTCCGGTCCTCGAATCGATCGACGTCTACCCGAAACGCTACCTGCTGGCCAGCAACGACCTCTGTCCCATTTAAGTTTGGCTGCCAGTTAATGCTGTTGAGTATACTGCCCTCAATTCGTAACGCATTTTGGTCCCATTTCAGGGTTTCCAACAATAAATAGGGCGGCATTCCGGCGTGGCCAGCATGACTTCCACTCCCATTTTCAGTAATCGTTACCCGGCCTAGGCACGATTCTTTAGGATTGGCTGCGCGCGGGTGCAAAAAGTAAACGCTACGCCGACGTGGATCAAATACAAACTGGTCATGTACGGCGGCGAGATCTTCTAAATAATTCCAGTGGCTTTTGCTATTAAGCAAGGTTCGGATATGAGCTGTTTCATCTGGACCGGATAAGTCGCCTGAGGACTCAGGATTATTGGCTAGGCTGAGTTCCCCAATTGGCCCTGCCCGAAGCATTTGGTTCAATTCAGCAAACGCTGTCTCCGCCGCCTCATTTCTCGATCTCTTGTAGCCGGTCCATATTTGCAGCAAGACTAGAATAACAATGATAAGGAGCAATTTGCTGACGGGGGACTTCATGGCGGTTGGTTGAGAGCGGGTGAAAGGTTTTCGGCAGGCTGGATCTTATTATTAGGAAAACGCCCCTCGCAATTTTAGGCTGCGCGAGGTAAGGGTGGTGGTCGAAAATTGGATGCCAGCGGAGTTAGACTAAGAGGTTAATTCGCCAGTTCTAGCGCGGACTCTTTAAATCATGCTAAACGCCCGCCCAAATGGTCGGTTCTCTTGGAATTACAAGTTCTTTGATGGCGATGCGCTAGTTGCCGAGCTAGAGATTCCTCGCTTCCGCTCCCAAGGGAAGTTGATACTCCAAGACGATATTTTTGAAATCGGCCGCGAGGGCATTTTGTCAGGAGACTTCTTCTTGACCGAGGAAGGTGGAGAGGTCGTTGCCAGCGCCAGAAAGCGTGGGTTCATATTGCGTTCCTACGAAGTGAAAATTGGCCAATCTAGATATGTACTTGCTCCTGGGTCCTGGTTTACGCGTAAGTTTGAATTGCTCAAAGGGAGCAAAGTGATCGGCAGGATCCAACCGGAGGGGTTTCTTAACCGCCGCGCTGAAATTCTCCTGCCGACTGACATGCCGCTTCAAATTCAGGCGTATTTGACCTGGCTTGTGGTCATTGTTTGGAAGCGTCAGAGGCGGTCCAATTAGGCATAATTTCCGAGCTTATTTGGAGAATTGAAAAGCCTTCAAAAAGCAAACTTCAGCCGCCACTTGCGGAAACCTGCATGCACATGATGCGATGCACCAATTTTGCTGCAAGAAAATCACTTGCATGCTGACCATCGATGGGCAGCAATTCGTTGACGTCGAAGGCTACTAGGCGGCGTCCGCTGGCAAGGACTCGGCGGATTAATTCGTTCACCGTGTACCAATCCAAACCGCCAGGTTCTGGAGTGCCAGTTGCCGGCATTAGCGACGGATCAAAACCATCCAAGTCGACCGTAATGTAAACATTTTGTGGCAGCAACTCGACTGCGTGGTCCATCCATTTACGATCTTGACCCTGCATGATTTCATGGGCCCAGAATACTCGCTGCAAATCTAAACCTTTAAGCTCGTGCTGTTCTATGGATCGAATGCCGACTTGCACCACATCCGCCACTTCGCGAGCGCGGGCCATGACACAAGCGTGGTTGTATGGCGAGCCGCGGTAATCAGGTCTAGTGTCGGCGTGGGCGTCGAACTGTAATACACCCAAACGATCGGGACTGGCTATAGCCGCCGCTCGAATCGCACCGATGCTTACGGAATGCTCACCACCCAAAATAACTGGGATGCGATTTTTCTGTAAATGATGGCTAGTCCGAGCTTGCACGAGCTCGCACATGGATTGAGGATCTAAGCCATCTACCGCAAGCGCATTTTCGCTCATGATTCCGACTTGCGCCGCTTCCAGCTTGGTTTCAATGTCATACCATTCGACCGCCGCAGATGCCTGCAACAAAGCTTCGGGGCCTCGATCCGCGCCTTTGCGCCAGGTGGAAGTGCCGTCATAGGGGACCGGGATGACGACAAAGCGTGCCGTTTTGGGATCGGCAAGATGGTCTGGTAAATCCAAAAATCGACCGCTATACGGCGTGCGGGAACCGTCGGAAATTTTATGGTTCACGTGCTTAATCGTCTAAATTATCTGACTCAAGGTAAGTGTAACCCGCCAATCCCTGATCATAAAAGCGCAATAGGTTGCGCGCTTCGGTAATGTTCAAACGGCCAGCGCGTACCGCTTTTTCGCAGTCCTTGCGAAAATCACGCACCATGTCTTCCACATCGTATTGAACGTAGGACAGAACTTCGCGAACCGTATCTCCTTCTACAGTTTCTTCAACCGACCAACCGTCATCGTCCTCCAAGTTAATATGAACGACGTGCGTATCACCAAACAGATTATGTAAATCGCCAAGTGTTTCTTGGTAAGCCCCGACCAAAAACACTCCTAAAAAATAGGATTCACCTGGTACCAGTTCATGCAAGTTCAGAGTTTGGCGATTCTCGGATTCGCCGATGAAATTCTCAATTTTCCCATCGGAGTCGCAGGTGATATCGGCCAAAACCGCACGCCGCGTCGGCTCCTCGGTCAATCGGGTCAGGGGCATCACTGGAAAGAGTTGCTCGATCGCCCATGAATCGGGCAAAGATTGGAATAGAGAAAAGTTCGTGAAGTAGGTTGCACGTAGGGCATCTTCCAAGAATTCTAAGTCTTCGTGGTCTTCGTCAAGAATGCGCGCAAAGCCGCGCACCTTGGAACAAGTGGACCAATACATGCGTTCCACCAATGCACGAGCGGGCAATGAAATGTAGCCCAGGGCGAACAGATTGATCGAGTCATCACGCGCCTGTTGTGCGTCATGATAATTTTCTGAATAGTTCGCCGCATCCAAAGTTGACCAGGCTTGGTGCAAATCAAGAATCGGCTGTGGCGCATCTTCCTCATTTGGCCATTCTTCTAGGGAAATATCCAAGCAATTGATGCGTTCACTGCTGCTAGAACCGAGCACATCTGTGATCAATACACTATGGTGAGCGGACATCGCGCGCCCACTTTCGGTAATTAGGGTTGGATGTTCGATGCCTGCTTGGTTGCACAAATTGCCGACGCGCGCTACCAGGTCGTTGGCATACTCTTGAAGCGAATAATTCACCGAAGATTCCACTGCCCGCTGACTGCCGTCGTAATCTACACCTAAGCCGCCACCAACGTCCAAATAACGCAAACCGGCACCCATGCGCTGGAGCTCAACATAAATTTGGCCCAGCTCGTTAATCATATTTTTGACGACACGAATGTCGTGAATTTGGCTGCCGACGTGACAGTGCAGCAGCTCTAGGCAATCTTCCATGCCATGCTCGCGTAGCTCTTGGTGCATGGCCAAAAGCTCACTGATATACAATCCAAATTTGCCCTGTGAACCCGAAGAGGCCTCCCATCTGCCGACGCCAGGGGTGGAAAGTTTGACACGAGCACCTATATGTGGTCGCACATCGTGCTTCTTGGCAAAACGAAGGATTCGTTCCAGTTCAGAATAATCTTCGATTACAGGAATAATGTTGCGGCCAAGTTTGGTGCCAAGAATGACCGCTTCTATGTAGCGATCATCTTTGAAACCATTGCAAATGATAGGACGCTCGAAGTCGCCGGCGGTCAACGGCAGCGCGGCAAAGAGCTCCGGCTTTGAGCCAACCTCCAAGCCAAAGCCATGGCGCTCGCCGTGACGATAAATTTCTTCGACGACGTGGCGTTGCTGGTTGACTTTAATCGGGAAGGCGAGCCGATAATCCCCACGGTATTGTTCCTCCTCCATGGCGCGACTAAAGGCGTCGGCAATTTGATCGAGGCGGTCGCGCAGGATGTCATTGAAGCGTACCACTAGAGGCGTGCAAAAGCCTCGCTGGCGCAAGCCTTCTCGAATTTCATCCAGCGCGACGCCATTGGGGTCGGATGCATGGCGCCGCACCTTCACTCGGCCGTCCTCGGCGACGAAAAAATAACCCTCGCTCCAGCCGGAGACGCGGTACAAATCATCGGCCATTTGAATCGTCCAGCCGGAGGTCGGCGTGGATTGATTCGGGGTGGTTAGGGTGGTGGGGGTATCCATCGAGCTTGAGGCGCCATTGTCGCTCTTTTGCCCACCGGTGGGAAGACCTAGAATTTAGCCATGAGTGAAATTACCGCCTTTTTGACCCGGCATTTCCGCCACTTCAATGCCGCAGCGTTGATGGATGCGGCGCGGGATTACCGTCGGCACTTGGATTCGGGCGGATCGATGCTGGTGACCCTGGCTGGCGCTATGAGTACCGCCGAATTGGGCCGTTCTCTTGCCGAAATGATCCGGGCAGGCAAGGTGCATGCTATCAGCACTACCGGAGCAAATCTGGAAGAAGACGTGTTTCATTTGGTTGCTCATGACCATTACTTGCGCATTCCCGGATATCGTGATTTGACTGCGCAGCAGGAGCAAGAATTGCTCGACAAGCATTTGAACCGAGTGACTGACACCTGCATCCCCGAAGAGGAGGCGATGCGACGCATTGAACGTGCCTTAAGGGAGGAGTGGAAGGCTGCGGAAGATGCCGGCGAGCGCTTGTTCCCGCACCAGTTTCTCTATCGAATGCTGTTAAGTGGTAAATTGAAGCAGTACTACCAAATCCCCGAAGAGGATTCGTGGCTATTGGCTGCTGCGGAAAAAAACCTGCCGATTTGGACACCCGGATGGGAAGATTCGACTTCGGGGAATATGTTTGCGGCGGCTTGCATGGAGGGACTGGCCCAGCCGTCGACGGTGAAAAGCGGCATTGAAGCGATGATGGATTTGGCGGAGTGGTATAGCAATTATGCACCGCAGAGTTCGGTCGGATTTTTTCAGATTGGCGGTGGCATAGCCGGTGATTTCCCCATTTGTGTGGTGCCGATGCTGCATCAGGATTTGCAGCGAGATCATGTTCCTTTGTGGGGATATTTTTGCCAAATTAGCGATTCAACTACCAGCTTTGGCAGTTATTCAGGTGCGGTTCCCAACGAAAAAATCACTTGGGGCAAACTGGGGGTGAATACACCGAAGCACATCATTGAATCTGACGCGACCATCGTTGCGCCGTTGTTTTTCGCCTTGGTGATGGGTTGGTAGGTGAATGGCTTTAGCGACTTTTCCAGCTCCAAACTCGCATTGAAAACCAAACTTTATGCTTTGCTTGAAGTGTGCCTTGCATTTGTTTGCATGCACGTCGGGTTTAGGTGGTTTCGGCGGTTTACCGAGTTGGGCCAGTTGGAAGTCCAAAGCGGGGTGAATTTGTCGCCGGGCGTATTCATGATTTTGACGTCGGCGCTGATGATAATTTTTGCCGGGCGGAGCCGGTCGGCGATGGGCACGTCTGGCTTGATTGGAGCTTTTGGATTGCCAAATCGTGGTTTTCTATTTTCCATTCGACCGGCGGCTATTTGTTTGGTGTTGCTCGGCTTAGGTGGAGTAGTTTTGTGGGGGTTTGGATTTAGCCCACAGTCGAGCAAAACTTCGTGGTCCGGAGTCATCGTGAATTCCGTTTTGAACCTGTGTGTCGCCATGGTTTTGGTTTGGCTACTGAGGCTGAATTCAAATACACCATCACCGCGCGGCCGACGGCTTGATAAATCCCTGCTAACCCTATTCCTCTTGATCGCGATCGCGCCGACGTGTTGGGCGTTGCTGAATCATGCAGAAATTGCACCCAAATTATGGACCGTTTTTTGGGTGCTAATCGGATCAGGTTTCGGTGAAGAATTGTTTTTCCGCGGCTACGTGCAAGGCCGCCTAAATTTAGTTTTTCACCGACGCTGGTCTCTATGGGGGACTCGTTTTGGCCCCGGCCTATTCCTTGCCGCCGCCTTATTTGGCGCCGTCCATGTTTTGAATTCAGTGGATTATTTTTCAGGCGTTTACCATTTCCAGTGGCGGCATGGACTTTCTACGATGACCACGCTCTACTTCGGCTTTCTAAGAGAAAAAACCAATTCCGTTTTGGCGCCAGCACTGGTGCATGGTTTCGGGAACTTGGGCGCACGAATGTCCGGCATGTTCGCCTAAGGTAGTCCAAAGCGAAAAAACCTACAACGGCCATCGAGTTGTGGTCACTGTGCTAGGTCCACCGACTTGAACAGGAATAGTATCGACAAGTGTTTCCTTGCCCCCTCGCAGAATAACGGAGTAGATTTTTAGGTCGTATTTTCCTGGATTTAGACGATCGAATTTCTTCTCGCCGTCATCGCTGAAGCTAGTATTGGCTACCAACACTCCAGCATCGTTAAACAGTTTTCCATAGAATAGATGTACTGAATTGGTCGCCACGAATTCAGCGGAATCAATCACCTGGAGTATGAGCACCGATTCCATAATTAATGGTGAAAGATCTGGCGCGATGAGATCCTGGGTATAAACCTCTATTTCGGTTGTCCCTGAGCTCCGGTAGCCCTTGGCATCCATGTAAATTTCGTAGAGGCCTGGTTGTACATTTTGGATGATAAAGTTTCCGTCTTCGTCGACCATTGCCGTTCCATGTAGGGACGATTTATAGTTTGTTTGTCCAAGCACAGCTAGGTCGGCATCTTTTATTTTTGATATTGGCAACCCATGTCCATGGATGCTCACCCGCAATCCTCCCAGCAGGGTTAGGTTTTCGGAAGGGATCTTTCCTTTTATGGTGATCCCACTTAGTTGTAGCTCGACAACTTCAGATTCTTTATTTAGCTCAACTACTTTGAATACTCGCAGACTGCCATGGACTTCGGCCATTATTCGATAATTCCCAGGCCAAATATTGGAGAAATGTGCTTCACCTTTGGAATCCAATTGCGCCCGCTTAGGCCACGGGGAATTGTCGTCGAGTTGTTTCAGTATTTGGATTTCCGTGCCAGTGATTGGACCGGAAGCATCCGAAAGTCGCACCGTTAAATTTGGCTGGGTAGGGTATTGATACTCAATGATGTTTTCTCCAGAGACGATTTCAAGGGAAGTCATTCGCACTTCTGTTGGACCGCTTCCTTGGCACAAGTAATACCATCCTTTGCTTAACTGATTAAAGATGGCCTTTCCTGCTGCGTTGGTGGAGGACCTTTCCGAGTTTCGATCTTCGTCGGCTTTGCCATCCGGGCGGAAGGAGTTCATTAGAAACTCTTGGTCTTGAACTGGAAGCCCATTCTTGTCCTTGATGATCAGAGTTACTTCTAATGTCGGTTCCAAGAAAAGCGTGATCGCTTTTGGCTTACCCTCCTCCAGGATCACCTTAAATGGCTGTCTGAGATATCCGGTAGCGTGTGCGGATAAATCGTGATTCCCCGGGGGAAGGTATTTGATAATTGCGACATGGTCCTCAAGGAATTGGTCGCGGCTGAAGCGCCTTGCTCGAGCGGCGTGCTTGATTTGCCTTTTCCAATCGTTCGGCCCTATGACTATTCCCTTCCCAAAGTAGGGAACTTCAACATCAAGTATGTGGCTTGGGAACGGAACTGGCTTTTTATCAATGGAAGATAACGTGGTGATAGTCAAGGGAACTCCTGGAAAAATGGTGATCTCGCCCAGATCAACATCTGCGGAAACTTCAAATGGTGAAAGTAGTTTTCGGCCTTCTCGGTTCCTAGCCATAGCGCCATATGTGCCTGCGGCGATTGCTAATTGAAAGGATCCGTTTGAAGAGGTTGGATAAAAAACTTCATTCACATCGCCAGGGTGATCCACATTCACAAATCCGATAGATGCTCGTTGGGCTGGGCTTCCGTCTTCAATGACAATCTTGCCGCGAATGGAATAGTAGTCTGGCAGGGACAGTTTCACCACACCCCCTGGACTGACCGGATCTGAAGCTGTCCAGATGGTCGGGCTAACTTTAGCTAGGGCTTTATATTCCGCCTCTTTATCATCGAGGCCAGAGATTTCAAATTCACCATTAACGTCTGTTTGGGTTACTGCCGAATGCCCATAAAATTGGTGTGGCCGGTCAAAGCTGGAATCCTCTTTTCGAAGTAAGTAGATGGGGACGTCAGCTGCCGGGGAATGATTTGAGTTGAAAACTATTCCGTTGATGGCACTGCCACGCTCAAGCGTGATTTGCCTCCATTGATCGCTAGATGCAATGGGCTGGAAATCGTCCTGCTGGAAAGGAATGAACCCAGGAGCGTTGATCTCCAGGCGATGCAATCGATTCAGCAAGTGAGGGAAAGATTTCTCTCCTTTGTCGTCGGTTGGTCCACTTTGAAAATAAAGAGTGCCTACTGGTTCCGTGGGATCGGTTTGAAGGCTGATGACTGCACCTTCCACGGGCTTGTTTTTATTGTCCAATACGCGAAGCTTTATCTGTCCACCTGGAGACAGGCTAAGAATGCCGCAGTCTTGCTCTGGTTTGCCCGGCGTGCTGTCATGGAGCTTGCCTGCAATAGCAAAACCACTTTTGAAAGCGTAAATAATGACGGGATCTGAATTGTTTAGATTATTTAGGGTTGCACGCCCGAACTCATCAGTCAGGGCTTTTTCTTTGCTGGGGGCAATGTGAAACCAAGCGTCCCATCCCTTGAAGCCCATGAGCTTGATCCAATCCTGGTGTATGTTCTTTGCTTCTACATGGGCTTGAGGAATTGCGCGTCCATTTAGATCCAAGACTTGAACGTGGAACACTGCCTCAATTGAATTCGATTCCTCGAGCAGCTCAACCCTCAGGCTCTCGTCAGTCGCCTCGCCTTGAGGTATGGTTGCGTTCTCTTTCAGGATTGAGGTAGATGCTATTGGATCCGCATTTCCAACAGTCTGAATTGTCGGCGGCGAAAGTCGAGGCGTCGGCCATACCGCCCAAGAAATCAATAATAACAGCGCTGCGCTGAATGCGATTTTGGTTTTTGTGCTCATGAGCAAAAGGTGTGTGATCCAAGGGGTAAATGAGATCGAGCCGGCACTCGCGAGTACGGTAGTTCCAGATATGGGTGCTGCCAAAATCGCTAAGCCTGCAAGGTGGCTTTCTTTGCCGGAGCGAGCTTGCAATTCAAACTTCAGCTTTTGCAAACTGCGGCGCAAATTTGAGCGCACCGTGCTGGCGGGCATTCCCAGGCGCGAAGCGATTTCATGCAAAGGCAAGCCATCGAAGTAGCGCTGCACGATGATGCTTCTATGCGGCTCGTCCAGTGATGAAACTGCAAGTGCCAACTCATGCATGCACTCCGCCCATGCGACGATTTCATCGCTGGATGCAGCCGTCGCGCCTGTTTGAGCGACCTTTTCCTCACGCGCCAATCGCCGCCGCTCACCGCGTCGCAGATTAAGTGCAATTCCGCGAGCAACTCGAGTCAACCAAGCTTGCAGGCCAGCACCGCCGTAAGGTTTACGCTCCAGCGCCACCATCAAGGTCTGCTGCGATACATCCTCCGCCTGATGCTCGTCCGCCAGCAGCGATTTTGCAAGAGCTTGCACCCACCCGGAATGGGCGAGCAGTTCTTCCAGGCTGGCGGTCTTGGGGTCAGGCGTTTTCATCGATTTCCTGAATAACTCACCGCCAGCCTAGATAATGTTGCAACTTTTTGCCGAAAATTATGGCGAGAAATTTCTCGCGTCTACTCTCACAACGCTGGCTTGGCCGGGAATGACCACAACTGGAATGGTTTCGCCCTTGGTCATAGTGACGTTGTTCCAATAGCGCATGGAAACTATGGCTTCCCCCGATTCTAGCGGCGAGAAAGAATACTTACCGTCTTGGGTGATTAACGGCGGGTTCGAGCTCACCCGTTTGCCGCTCAAACTGGACACCTCCAAATAGAGTTGTGTCTCGGGATGACGCCGACGGAACTCTGTCATTCCAGTCAGTTCCACACTGACGCTTCCCGCTTGTGCAAGTACGAAATTTTGATTTGATAGATCCTCGCCCTTGACATGGATTCGCCGAGGATTGGCCGCAATGTATCCAGGTGCTCTTGCAATTAGGTAATAGATCCCATCGGGAACTCCATTGAATTCAAAAAACCCTTGCGAATCAGGTGATGTCATACCATGACGAAGGTTGCTGCCAATAGCAATGATATCGTCTGCATCGGAATCCCAGTATTGACTCCTAACCAGAAGAAGAGCTTGCTCCTGCTCATCCGGTTCATTCAAGAAGTTGGCAAGGTAAACCCGCGAACCTTGCGGCGCATTGGCGATAGCTCCAGAGATTGAGGTTCCTGTAAAGCGAAAGGTGAAACTAGTTGAGGATGCATTGATTTGAATTTCTTCTTGCAGCGGGAACAACCCAGGTGGAAAAATTTGTATTTGGTATTCGTCCGCTTCTAGCTCTTTATGGGTACAAATTCCATTCTGATCTGTAGTAGAACGATATCCACCGCGGTCATATTCAGTGATTGGGGAAATTGGGTCGGTTTTCGGCAGTTTACGCCGAAGTCGAACCGGAGTTTCGGGCACTGGTCCATTCGGGCCAACTACTTTGAATTCCACCCCATGCAATTCCGGCATTTGGATTTGGAAATGATTGCTGCCAGGATTTATCAAAGTAGTTCCCCAAAAGAAACCTGAACGTGAAGGAAGCCATCGGCCTATGTTCCAACTACCCACGCCGATGTTTTTGAAATGCGCTTTGCCATCCTTATCCGTTTGCGAATTTTGGGGCAGGTACTTAGGCTTCTGTAGTCCATTCGCCTGCCATTGAGAATCATGCCCAGCTGGACTAACGGCAACTGAAACCCCAGAGGCCGGACGCCCATCCGAATTCATGACGGAGAGGATCAACTCTGCTGTAGCTTCGAGCTGAATAGTCTCATGTACAGTTTGCCCAGCAGCCAATTCGACCTGTAGATCCTTTGCTTGATACCCGGGGCAAGTTATTTGGAAGGTGAATGAGCCAGTCGGGAGATGTGAGATATTCCAAACCCCGACCTCTCCTGATGCAAGGCCAGCTTTATTGAGCAACGGATTTGAACTAAAAAATAGCATTCCCTGGATGTCGCTAGAATTCCCTGGATTCGGTCGCGTAGTCGCCCATTGTGGAAGCGGAAAACTTACCTTTGCGGCCGGTAATCCTTCGCCACTTCCGTTTTCAATGCGCAGCACTAATGCGGTCGGATCGGCCAAATGAAGGTCACCGAGGTCAATATTTTCTTCAAGTAATACTCCGGTAGATTTCATCAAGGTGCCGGATTTGTGAAAGCTGGCAATGCGATAACTCCCCGTGGAAAGTGTGGTCGAAAAACTTCCATCGTCACCAAGTTCGCATTCGAAATCTGGCGGCAAACTGGGTTCATTTTCGTTTATTAAAATCACCGTTCCTCCGGCCGCCGGAGTGTTGTTTCGGAGCAAAATTCGACCGTTTATTTCATGAACTCCAGGTACGACCAAATTCAGCTTTTCTCCCGCCTTCATACCGGCCGAAGCTGCCCAGGCTTGCCCGCGACGGATTGCGATGCCATGTGAGGCGCGCTCTTCTTCCAATCCGCTAACCAAAAACTTCCCATCTGCGGCAGTGACTCCTTGGAAAGAGGTTAGGTGTGGCTGGAGGCGCACTAACGGCGTTTGGAAACCACCGACCTCTTTATAGACTCCAACGCCCTTGGCAGGGGAGCCATCTTCTTCATACACGGTAAGTTCAATGGAGCCACCGCGTTCAAGTACAATTCTCCGTGAGGCCGTTGGCTGGTCAAAGACGGTGAAGTCTCTTTCTTGGTAACTAAGAAAGCCCGCCGGGTCAGTTAGGATTAGGTTGGCACTCTTATTTAGGTTTTCAAAAAAAGCTACGCCGTTTTCATCGGTAAATGCTAACGAATTCAGCATGGTGAACTCCAGTTGCGGGGTTCTTCCTATGCACTCGACTCGCGCTGATGGGATTGAATTACCCTTGCTGTCGACGAACTGAAGAGCTAAGAATCTCCCCGATTCGAGAATCCAATCTCCGAGGTCAATTGCAGCGGGATCCGCTGATAAATTTTCCACACGAACTCGGCCTGCAAATCCGCTGGCGTCGGCAAAGAAGGCTAGATCCGTTCGACGAGGAAGGTCTCCTATAGTCGCTATTCCCTCTTGATTGGTGATTGCGATTACATCGGGATCCATATTTGGGAAGTAGATGTCAATCGGCCTCCTTGAGAGAGAACGCGCTCCTCTATTGGTTTTAAAAACGCGAATGCGGGCAGATGGAATTGCAGTGCCAGTTTCATCCACGATTCGAAGTTTCACGCCAAAATTGGGTGCAGCCGCCTCGGCGCGGATGTCTACTTCACTCTCTTGTTTTTCAAGTAAGGCCAGCTCGCTCGGCTGTACTTCCGCTTGAATCTCGCTTAGAAGTTCGGCCTCTTGAATTCCGTCGGCATTTTCCGTTTCAGTCCCAGTATTTTCCGGCCAAAAGAAAAAACCAACGATTAAGGCAATCGCTCCAACTCCGACAATTAGTTTGCTGTTCATAGTCATTAATACAGTCTCCAATCCAATCGCCGCCACAGAGGGCGGAACTAGCGAGCCCGGGGTTAAGAAAAGCGCAGTTAGCGTGCTATCGCGCCAATCTGCTCCGTGTCTGGATTCCAAGATTCGTCGCAATTCCGCCAAGCCTTTCGCCAATCGATTGCGGGCGGTAGATGGGGGCACCTGCAAACGCTTGGCAATTTGTTTGCTCGACAGCCCTTCGTAGAAGCGCAAAATCACTGCAGTTCGATAAGGCTCACGCAGATCGCGCAGTGCATGCACCAGTTGCTCATGCACTTGCAAAACTTCAACCGCCTCGTCGCTGGCAAGCATTTCCGACGTCTGCTCCTGCGCCGCAAGGATTTCGCGCCGACGCCGACGCTGGTCCTTTCGTTTCGAATTCAAGCCGAGGTTGGTTAGCACGCGTGCCATCCAAGATGGCGGGACTTTCGACTGTCGAGGGGGGCGTTCCAGTGCTCGCACCCAGGCGTCTTGCAGTAAATCTTCGGCGTTGTCAGGACCGACCAAATGTACAGCCAAAGCTTTGAGCCACCTCGATTGCTCGAGGGTATGCTCTAGCTTATGGTTTGACGAATTTGGATCCATTAATAAGAGTGACACCGCAAAGGCACATTATGTCGTCAAAAAATTGTGAGGTAGTCGATATTTATTTACCTCGGAACAAATTTGGCCGCGTCGGCGGGCGGCATACAAGCGTCGCCCGCCCAATCTTCAAACACTATCAAGCATCCACTTCGGAATGCAGCGCGATGCGATTGCCTTCGCTATCGCGGCAAATCGCGCGGAAACCGTGCGGACCGATCGAATGAACGTCGTTGACGAGTTCGCCGCCATGCTCGGCGCACTTTGCCACCGCGTCGCGAATGCGACCGTGCACATTCAAATACAGCAAAATTCCGCCATCCCGCGAAACTTCATTGGAGCGAGGGACCAAGCAGCCGCCATTGCCTTCGTCGTGCGCGATCACGCCGAATGATAATTCGTCAGTGCACTCAACGCTCACCTCACAATCAAGTACCGCACTATAAAAATCGACCGACCGGTCTAGGTCGGCTACAGGAATGTCGAACCAAACGGCTCGGTTGTGATCGCGGTTGTGATTGCTCATGGCAACCGACAGTCTAAGCTATCTAGCGCCGCGCCGCCGATTCGGGCGCCGCCCAGAAAAACGGCTCAACATCATGACCGATTCCAGCCCACAACTATCCCCATGGCGCGAGCGCATGTGGCGGATCATTTTCCTGGCGGATACGCCCAAAGGCCGGGCTTTCGACGTCTGGCTGATCATTCTGATCCTGGCCAGCGTGGCTGTGGTCATGCTCGAAAGCGTTGCGTCAATCCGCGACGAATGGGGAACTCAGCTTGGGGCGGCGGAATGGATTTTCACCGCGCTCTTCACCCTGGAATACGTCGCTAGGCTGATTTGCACGCGACGGCCGTTGCATTATGCACGCAGTTTTTTCGGCGTCGTCGACCTGCTGGCCGACCTGCCGACGTATTTAGTCGCGCTGTTTCCGGCGGCGCATTATTTCATGGGGATTCGCGTGTTTCGGATTCTGCGCGCGTTCCGAGTGCTCAAACTTGCCGCTCACGGTCGCGAAGCGGACCGCTTGATTCGCTCCATGATGGCCATGCCCCGCAAGGCAGGTAGCGGCGCCGCGGGCCCCGCCAATACGCCGTGGCCGTGCGGGAGGCGGGTAACT
>JACNIZ010000338.1 GCA_014382805.1 Planctomycetota bacterium | reverse complement strand
CAGCGCATGGCGGAAGGTCAGGCCGTTGTCGCCAGGCCCAGGGTCCTTGCCGACGATGGTAATTTTCGGTACCCGCTCAGTGCCATCGGCGGTGAGTTGGCGTTCTTCCAGCTCAATTCGGAAACTGCCCTCCATACCGACGGTAACCCGACCCAAACCATCGGTGGGCCACGGGAATCCGTCTGGGCCCACGCCCAGCGGGCTGCTATTTCGCTCGCGGTTTAGATACAGATTGAGCATCAGCAATGCCACCGTGAAGGCAATGCCGATGTTCCCTAAACGCTTAAAATTCACGGAGTTCCGGCCCTCGGACCGGATTTGGGACTGGTGGCCGCGAGCAACAATTCGCAAACTTCGCGCAAAGCGCCCCGGCCGGCGTCGGCGTGGGTGATGTAGTCGGCAAGCTGCAAGATGGTGGCAGTGGCTTGCGGCGGGGCGCAGCGCAAAATGGCGGCGTCGAAGAGGGGCAAGTCGGGTAAATCATCGCCTAGGGCGGCGACTTGGTTTTGATTCAGGCCGCGGGCGGCAACCAGGGACTTGGCCAATTCAGTTTTGTCGCTGATGCCGAGATGGATTTCTTGAATGCCTAGCTGTTTGGCACGGGCCGCCACAGCCGGGTTGTTGCGGCCACTAATGACGACCACTTCCAGACCCAATTTTTGCACCTGTTTGATGCCGTAACCATCATGCGCGTAGAAGGTTACGGATTCTTTTCCGGCATGGTCATAGGTTATGGTGCCGTCCGTCCAGCAGCCATCGACGTCGGATAGCAACAGCTTGACGTGGGCCGCCATAGCGATCAGATTGGGGGCGAATTTCATCGGTCGGCCTCGCGGGAAGTGGGGGATATTCGCACTGCCGCACCTCGGGAGAAGCAAGGGGAATGGATCACAGCCGCACCTCTAGCAAATCTTGGACGTCGACCAAACCGACGACCTTGTCGGTGCCGTCCACCACCGGCATTTGGTCTACGTGGGTGTCTTTGAAGCGGCGCAGCACTTCCCCGACCAGTTCGTCGTGCCGCAGTCGTTGCGGATTGGCGGCCATGTGTTCGCAGATGGAACTGCTCAGGTCAAAATTGCCCGATTCCGCCAGCCGACGTAAATCACCGTCGGTGAAAATCCCTTTGAGTAAACCATTTGCGTCGATCACGATGGCTGCGCCAGGGCGTCCCGGAGTTTGCGACATCACCGCTAGCGCCTGTTTGAGGTCGGCGCTGTCGGCCAGGAGCGGTACTTCCGCGCCGTTGCGCATAATTTCGGACACCAGCATCAGCTGTTTGCCCAGCGAGCCGGCTGGATGAAAGCGCGCGAACTCTTCACGCGTGAATTCGCGGCCTTCGAGCACGGCCATCGCTAGTGCGTCGCCCAAAGCAAGCATGACGGTGGTGCTGACGGTCGGCGCCAAACCCAGTGGGCATGCCTCTGGTCCCTCACCCAGCTCCAACACGACGTCGGCCTTTTGCCCGAGCGGAGATTTTGCCGACTCGCACATGGCGATGGTTTGGGCGCCGATGGCCTTGATTGGGCCTAGCAAGGACAGTAATTCGCGGGTGCTGCCGCTTTTGGATAGGGCTAGGACTACGTCCTCTGGTCGAAGCCGCCCCAAATCACCGTGCAACGCTTCGGCTGGGTGTAAAAATAGGCTTGGGGTTCCGGTACTTGCCAAAGTCGCCGAAATCTTTTGCCCGACCAGGCCAGCTTTGCCCATGCCAGTTACCACGGCTCGGCCACGGCACTGCAGCAGCAGCTCGCAAGCTTGCAAAAAGCTCGGGCCGAGGCCATTTTCAAGCCTAGGCTGCAAAGCGGAGAGTGCGTCGGCCTCAAGTTGGAGCACCTGAAGGCCGCGCCGAAGGGCGGATTGGGGGTCAAAAGCCATGACTACCACACGCGGAGCACCGAATGCGCCGCAACTTATTGTAGGAAAGCCAACGCGCGGCGAGAATGCAGGGACCGGATGGAACCAGCCACTCTAGTAGTCATTGGAATCGTGGTCATGTCGATCACCACCCACGAAGTTGCCCACGCTTGGGCGGCTTATCGATTGGGTGACGATACCGCTCAACGCATGGGTCGACTGACGTTGAATCCGTTGGTTCATATTGACCCCTTTATGACTGTGATTCTGCCAGGGTTGCTGTTGCTCTCTGGTAGCCCGGTAGTTTTCGGTGGTGCCAAACCGGTACCGTTTAATCCGTTCATGCTGAAAAAGGTCAAGCGCGACGTTGCCCTCGTTGCTGCGGCTGGCCCGCTGTCCAATATCTTGATTGGGTTCGCGCTTTTGGGGATTTTGGCTGGATTTCTTCACTTCGGAATTTGGACTTCCAGCTCTAGCGGCTGCAAAATTCTGTGGGGCGGGGCGGTAATTAACCTCTTTTTGGCGGTGTTTAATTTGCTCCCCATTCCGCCGCTGGATGGCTCCAAGGTTTTGCAATATTTCCTTCGTGGCGACATCCGGACGAAATATTTGCGACTGGAATCAATGGGATTTTTCCTCATCTTAGGATTGCTGATTCTCGACCGATCTATTCTCCATACCGGCATGTTCTCGAAATTGATTAACATGACCGTAATACCTATGGTTGAGGGATTCGTCGAAATTCTCGGGTTGAGTTCTTATTACACTCACGAATGGTGGGATGTAATTAGTTAGTATGTTGCTTAGTTTGAATCGAATACTAGAGTCAAAGCTCCACCATCTTGCATGATCGAACCCGTCCACCCCGAAGAATTGCCGCCATCGCGGCCGGTGGTAGGGGCGAAGGCGGACATTGCGAAGAGTGGCGATGAAGTGGAACCCAAAAGCTTCAAGCCTGGCGATCCAGAAGGGCCGGATGACGACGGTGAAGACAATTTCACCGTGCACTTGGATCGTGTATTTCGCGGTCCGCTGGATTTGCTGCTGCAGTTGGTGCGTGAAAAGGAGCTGGAGATTCACGTCGTCAGCTTGGCGAAGGTTTGTGATGCGTATTGCCAGTACATTCGTCAGTTGCCGACGGTGGAGATAGACGAAGCGGCCGACTATCTAGTCATCGCCGCGACGCTGCTGGCGATTAAATCCAAGTCGCTGCTGCCGACGGAAGAGGTCGCAATGGATGAAGATCCGTTCGACCCCAGCGAAGAGTTGGTGGCACAGCTGCTGGCCTACAAGGAGTTGCGGCAGGCGTCGGATCAATTGGCCGAGCGCTGGTACGCGCGCCAAGAATTGCTGCCGGCCGGTGGCAAGTGGCTAGGCAAATTGCAGGTAGTCGAAGACGAAGAAGAAGAGGAGTGGGACGTCGGCGATTTGTCGATCTGGGATCTGCTCAAAATCATCAATCGCCTGGAGGCGGAGACCGGCTTTATGAAGCCGCACCAGGTACGTCCGGTCGGTCGGCCGCTGCGCGCTTACGTGCAAGAGGTCTGGGAAAAACTGCAGATGATTTCGACCACCTCATTGCTGACTTTGTTGAAAGACGGCAATCACGGGCGCTCCGATGCCGCGTTTTATTTTGTGGCGCTTTTGGAGTTGGCCAAGCAGCAGCAGATTGATCTGCGGCAGCGAGATTTTTACGACGACATCCACGTGCAGCGGCTTGAGTCGACGGGTTATTTCAATTTGGACAGCATTGATGATCAATTTGATGACGACCCAGAAAGATCTGAGCCAGAAGTCGATGAGTTGCTCCAATCGGAGCTTCCTTTGTCCTAAAATTACCTGACGGCAGACGCCGTTCGCCCCATCCAACCGGATCCCGGTCCAAGCATGTCTAACGCCTTAGAAGTAACCGACACCACGTTCCAAACCGAAGTTTTGGAATCCGATAAGCCCGTCCTAGTTGACTTTTGGGCGCCGTGGTGTGGTCCTTGCAGGGCAATGGCCCCAGCAGTAGATGCCATTGCCGAAGAACTTGACGACCAACTCAAGGTGGTCAAGCACAACACTCAGGATTCTCCCAACACTCCATCCAGTTTAGGCGTCATGGCCATTCCCACCTTCTTGGTTTTCAAGGGTGGTCAAGAGGTCGGTCGTCACACTGGCATGATGTCGGTGGATGATTTGCGCGGACTGGTTTCCTCGCACCTGTAGAGAAACATTGCAGCTTGCAATAGGGGATGAATTAGCAAAGCTTTGCGACTAGTCTTCTTTGGTTCCCCGCCATTTGCGGAAGACTCGTTTGGCGCTTTGCTGGATAGTCCGCATAAACCAGTGGCGCTGGTGACGGCGCCTGCACGGCGCGCGGGGCGAGGTCGTAAAGAGGCGTTGAATCCTCTGGCTGTAGCCGCCGCCGCTGCCGACGTGCCTGTGTTGCGGCCGGCCAGTGCTCGCGCCGACGACTTTTTGGCCGAGCTCGCAGAGTTCAAACCAGATTTGGGCGTGGTCGTGAGCTATGGGCAGATCCTCAGTGATGATTTGCTGGCGATCCCGCGCTATGGCTGTATCAACGTGCATGGATCGTTGCTGCCACGATGGCGTGGTGCCAGCCCAGTGCAGGCGGCGATTTTGGCTGGCGACCGTGAGTCGGGCGTCTGCGTGCAGAAGATGGTGGCGAAGTTGGATGCCGGCGCGGTTTTGGCGTCGCGAGGGATTGCACTGTCGCCTGATGAGCGGGCTTTGGAGCTTTTTGAGCGCTTAAAACAGCTTGGCGCCAAGTTGCTGTTGGAATTTCTTGAAGAGGTGGGCGACGGTCCGCTACCCGAAGGCCAAGTTCAAGACGAAAATGCGGTAACCATTTGCAAGCGAATCCGTCCTTCTGATGGGAGGATTTCGTGGCAGCAGACATCAGTTCAGGTAGATCGATTGGTCCGAGCCATGGCCGGTTGGCCGTGGGCGCAGACGCAACTACCCAACGGCGATATGGTCCGTATTTTGCGCGGCGAGGCCAGTTCTTTCACGCCCGACGGCAACAGCTTTCAGGTCGGCCAAGTCGTGCGTTTGAATGGCGGGATTTTTGTGCACTGCGACGGCGGTGTGTTCCGGATCGACGAACTTCAGCGGGCAGGCAAAGCAGCACTGCCAGCGGCGGAATTTTTGCGTGGCTGTGCGCTCAAGGTAGGACAGATACTGACATGAGTGACATAGATGCACGCGGTGTGGTTTTGGATTTGCTGATCAATTCATCGGACTATCCAACCCGGCAATTTGGAGCGGCGGTCAAGCGCTCTGGGTTGGCTGCAAACGATGTAGGTTTAGCACGGCAACTGTTGTCCGGTGTGCTGCGCCATTGCCATACCTTGGATGCAATTTATGCACCTTACTGTAAAGGTCGGGTAAGTGATGAAGCAGTGCGATGGACGTTGCGATTAGGCACTTTCCAACTGTTTTATTTATCAAACGTGCCTGAACACGCTGCGATTCATGCCACCCTTCAATCGTCGCGGCCGTATTTGCGTTCCAAGATTGGCTTTGCAAATGCAGTGCTGCGGTCGCTGCAACGCAAGTCCACGCTTGAGGAGCCTAGTTCCACCGAACCCTCGCGCAAGCGTTTGACCGTTGGCCGTCGCTCATGGGTGTTTGATAAGCCGATTTTTAGCGACGCCACTCGCTATGCAGTGGAATCGTGGTCAGAACGTCTTTCCTTCCCGCGGCCACTAGTGAAAAAATGGTTTGATGAATGCGGAGAAGAGCAGGCAATCAAACGCATGATAGCTTTGAACGAAGTGCCCCCCGTTTGGATTCGCGTCAATCTGCTGCGTGCGAAAAAAGAACAAGTGTTGGCGGCGTTTCTAGCAGAAGGATTGCAAGTCGAGGATCACAGCAATCCACGCATGCTCTGCATGCGCAAACCCGGTCGCGAGATAAGTACCCTGCCCGGTTTTGCTGAAGGCTGGTGGTCGGTGCAAGACTTAACTTCGCTGACATGCTTGGAGTTGGCTGCACCCAAGGCTGGTCAACGTATTTTGGATTTGTGCGCTGCTCCAGGTGGCAAGTCGTTTGCAGCTGCAGAATTGAGTGGCGGCAAAGCTGAAATAATTGCTTGTGATATTTCGGAATCGCGATTGAGTAAGCTGCAGCCTGAAGCCGAACGATTAGGACATACCATTCAAACCCATACTCTCAACGCCGACGGCAGCGGGTTACCGGAAGGTCCATTCGATCTAATCATCCTTGACGTACCGTGTACCAACACCGGTGTGCTAAACAAGCGATTAGAAGCCCGTACTCGCTTTCATAAGGATCAACTGCATGGTGCCACCACCACTCAAAACGTCATTCGCAAGGCTGTGCAAAGGACATATTTTGGTGATTCGGTTGAAACCAATGGCGGCAAACAAGCCGCGGTTTTGTGGACAACTTGTTCCATTGAACCGGAAGAGAATGAAGAAATGGCACAGCGTTTGGCCAAGCAGGCTGGCCTGGAGTTGGTAGCGGAATTGCGGTTGGAGCCCGACGGCGTTCATGCTGGTGGATATGCAGCTATGCTTAATCAGAGCTGCCTTAAATAGGTTGACGGAGGAATCATGGCTAGGAAAAAAAATAAGGACAAACCCAAATTGGTGGACAGTGGAACTGTAGCTGGCAGCATGGCAGCCGCGGCAGTGTTGGCGCTTTGGTTATTCGTTGAGTTTTCATCCGCAACTCCCGGCGATTCAAACTCGTCGGGCGACGGAGATGCTGGCGGCGGCGGCACGACGAATTCGTCAACCTCTAGCGAGAACGATGTTGCGCCACCACCGATTCAAAGTGAACCTAATCTGCCTGCTTGGAAACAGGATCCGCGCTGGGATCAATCGATTAAGCTGGGCGAAGAGGGATTGCAGCAGGCTGCAGATGCAATCAAGTGGAATGAAGATGTTGGCGGAGATCCGTTTTTCTTTGCCAGCCAAATCAAAGAGGCTGGCGATAAGGTCGGGCAATCCATTCGTATTTTGCAAGCCTTGAAAAAGGACCATGCCGGTTCGCCGCAGGCAGAAAAAGATATCGACAAATGGGTGAAGTACTTTGAACGCAAGTTACCGCGGCACTCCAAGTAGTGGTCAAACTCGGCTATAACTCGAACAGCTTTCGCAGTCATCGGCTGCTCGAGGTGCTGCCATGGTTGGCGGATTTAGGTTATCAAGCAGTAGCAATTTCTCCCGATGTCGGATGTTTGGATCCAGCGGAAACGGAGTATTCAGAATTAGAAAAAGTCGGGCGTTTATGTGATCAGCTCGGGCTGGCCGTCGTGGTGGAAACAGGTGCGCGATATATATTGGACGCACGGCGCAAACATCGGCCGAATTTATTGGAAGTCGATGAGCAATGGCGCCAGCGTTTGCAGTACTTGATGCAAATGCTGGATTGGTGTCAAGCATTGGGATCTTCGGTGTTGTCGTTTTGGAGTGGCGAGTTACCTCCGGAGCAGTCGAAGGAAGCGGCGCTACAACAATTTGAGCGGGCCCTAGAACGTTTGCGGGCGATGGCGGATTCGGCAGGGGTTTCTTTGGGCTTGGAGCCAGAACCTGGGCACTGGATTGGCAGCGTTGGCGATTGGGCGGAGGTTCGTCAAAAGTGCGCGGTTCCATTTGAAATGACCCTGGATATTGGCCATTTATTGGTCAGCGGCGAGGTGCCAGTAGAGGCGCTGATTCGGCAGAACGCCGGATCCATCGTCAACGTGCATGTTGACGATATGCGCAGCGGCGTTCATCATCATTTAGCCTTAGGGGAGGGAGAAATTTCCTGGCCGCCGGTCGTGGCGGCGTTGAATGAATTACCCGCCGACCTTCCGGCCTGTTTGGAGCTGAGCCGTGACAGCTATCGCTTCCACGAACTAGCTGGTCGCAGCATTTCCTTTCTCAGCGACCTCGGATTAATCAAACATGCGTAGCCTAATCGTAATTCTCATCCTCGGCGTCCTTGCCTGGTTCGCCGCCGATTACTACCAGGACCTGAAAGCAGAGCGAAATAAGCCGCAGCCGGTCAAGGAGTACGTCGATCCTGCCCCTTTTGAGGCTGCCGAAGCCTTGGACGGCGGGCCAATGATTCCAGATCATTTGCGGTGGACGCTTGACCAGCGCTGGAATCGAGCCGAAGAGGAAGGGGAAGAGGCGCTCAAACGGGCCATCAAAATGTACGAATGGCACGAAAATGAAGGGGGAGACCCCGTGCGCTTCCGTAGAGAGAAAGAAGAGTTGGTCAAAATTTTTGAGCCAATCATTGCCGGGCTGGAGGAAATGAAGCTGGAAAACGTCGGCAATACGGGGGTAATTGGGAATCTTCAAAAGAAGATCGATCGATTTTCCGCGGCAATCAGCGGGGTTTTAAGGTAATGGCCCTTTGTTTTCCGAAAGAAATGTAAACTCCAAGAACTAGTCACAACCCAACTGGCGCGATGAAACCTGTCCAATACTTAGCTTGCTTAATTTTGCCCTTTGCTGCCTTCAGCTGCGGCATGAAACCCGTTGACCATCAGATCCCGACGAAAATTAACGTCGAACGGGAAAGGGCGAGTACTCGCCACAGCTTGTATCAGCATCATGACATCATGCTTGGGGGCGAGAAATTTAACGACGCTTTCGGCATGGTTGCCGACGCCAAGGTCCTGATAAACGGCTACGAAGCTTTGCTGCTGCAAGAGCCTACTCCGGCTGAAACGAAGCAAGAGGGCAATACAGCCACCAGCGAGTGGAAAAAGCGGGTTTACCCCAAAAGCCAATGGACCCGAACCACTGTTTTTGAAATCTCCGGCGTAGATCCAAAGCAAAACGCAACTCGTCCATGCTGGACCGGTGACCCTGAAGTTAAGCAGCGCTGTCAAAAGCCGTTGCGTCAGCGTGAGATTTCACGTATCGGCCCCGATGGCAAGGTGACCCGCAGCTATCGCCGTCCTGGTTCGGTGAATTAGGCTGCAGAGCTGAACTTTCCGTTAAACCGGATTTTCCAGCCCGTTAACGCAGAGCCCAATCTTTCGGCGGGCTCCAATTAGCGGGCTGGCTTTCTTTTGGTGGTGGCGCGTGGTCCAGAGTCGGTCCAGTCGGGTCCAGCTTTAGCCAGGATTCAAGCAGCTGGCGCATAGCTAAAGCTCGTTCAGGCTGGGCGAGGAGCAGGTTTTTCTTCTCGTCGGGGTCGACGTTGAGGTGATAGAGCCATTCCTTCACTGCGCCATCGCTTTGATTGACGCGTCGCACCAATTTGTAGCCGTCGTCAAACAAGGCAAATTGGGCCCGGGTGGAATTTACCGCGACAAAGGGCGTCGGTTTATTCTGGAGCAGGGCCTTTGGCTCGCCCAAGAGAGTGGGCAGCAAATTGCGGCCATCGCTTGTGTGGTCGCTTGAGCCAGCAACGGCTAGCAGGGTCGGAAAGATATCCAAAATAGTTGTGAAGGCGCTGATTTCAGCCCCATGTGAGAATTTTTCCGGCCAGTGAATTACAGCCGGCACCTTTAGCCCGCCTTCAAATACCGAACCCTTGCCAGCGCGAAAAGGCTGGTTCACTGCGCCTTGATCGCGTGCGCCGCCGTTGTCGCTGAGAAAAAGCACCACCGTATTCTGGGCTTGCTGGTGCAAATTTACTGCTTTTAGAACCTGGCCGACAGCGGTATCCATTTGGGTAACCATCGCGCAATAAGTGCGGCGGGCTGGGTCGGGGATTCCGATGTATTGCTGCAAGGATGGTTTGGGCGCCTGCAACGGACTGTGCGGCGCAGTGAAGCTTACAACTAGGAACAATGGTTGTTCAAAATCGTGACCGTCGATGAGGCCAACGGCTTCGGTTGCAATCAAATCCGTGGCATACTCCGCCGACGCTACGCTGGTGCCGTTACGTTGCCAATCCAGTCCGCCGCTGCGCGATTGATGGGTCCAATAATCAATGGCACCATTGAGGCAGCCGTAAAAATGCTGAAAGCCATTTTGATTGGGATGCTGGGCTGCTGTGGTGTGGCCCAAATGCCATTTTCCGATCAGGGCAGTGCGATAGTTCACCGCTGCAAGGCGGGTGGCGAGGGTGGGCTCTTTTGCCGTCAAACCATCTTCGCTCCATGGTGGAAGTGGCGACCATGCAAGTCCATTGCGTAGTGGCGACCTTCCAGTCAACAACGCTGCCCGTGACGGTGAGCAGACAGGAAACGCGTGAAAATTGCTCAGGCGAATGCCGGCGGCGGCAAGGGAGTCGATGTTGGGGGTTTGCGGCTGGCCACCCAGATAAGACAGGTCGCCCATACCCAAGTCGTCGGCAATGAAAATGATGATGTTTGGCTGGGAATCCTGCGCCGAGCCATTGTTATTTGCACCGGCTTTGGTGGGTTCCGATCGAGCATCGCAAGCCACGTTTGCGAGCATGCCCACCGTCAAAATAGCGGCGACGAAGGAACTCGGCTTCAGGGCAAAGTTGGGGAGCCAATCAAACACGACTTGATCCTAACAGGCTGGTGGCCGACGGCTCAAAGGTGAACGGTTTGCTTGGTTGCCGCGATGGCAAAATGGAGTCATGCCATCCCTACTCCAGGAATTGGTCGAGACTGCTGCGCAGGGTGCGCGCGAGTGGGCAGCGGTTGCAGCTGCAGATAGGGCTGCATTGTTACGTGAATGCATGCCCAGCTTGCAAGCGTCCAGCGCCGAGTGGGTGCGCATTAGCTGCGAGGCAAAAGGAATCGATCCCAATTCGGCCTTGGCTGGTGAAGAGTGGATTAGTGGGCCGGCAGTGATTATGCGCCACTTGCGTTTGTATGCCGAAACCTTGGAAGGCAAACACGCTGTGGAGAATTTGTACCGCCCCGAAGAAAATTGTGTGCAGGTTTATCCGTCGGCATATCTGGATTCATTTTTGTTCCCAGGGTGTAAGGGCGAGGTGTATTTCCACTGCGACGGAGTCGGCAGTCAACGAGCGGTTCATCAACCGCAATCCTTGGGTGAGGGAGGAGTGGCAGCCGTTCTGGGTGCCGGCAACATCAACTCCATACCTCCGCTGGATGCAATCTATTTATTGCTGACGCGCAATTTGGCGTCCATTGTAAAACTCAATCCAGTGAACGACTATTTGCAGCGCCATTACCAACTCGCTTTTGCGCCGTTGATGAAGCGTGGTTTGGTGCAATTTATTTGCGGCGATCATCATGTGGCCGCCGAATTAATTCACAATCCCGCTGTCAGCCATGTGCACCTCACTGGCAGCGAACAAACGTATGATGCGGTGGTATGGAATGGCGACGTGAGCAAAGTGGAAGCGGCCAAGCATTCTGGCATCAAACAATTAGATAAACCAGTCACCGCAGAACTTGGCGCGGTGACTCCAGTTTTTGTAGTGCCCGGACCGTGGTCGCGTGCGGATCTTAAATGGCAAGCGCGTCATGTCGCGGGCATGTTGGCGCACAACACCTCGTTTAATTGCAATGCACCAAAGCTTTTGGTGACTGCGCGCCATTGGAAACAACGCGAGCAGTTTATGACTCAACTGCGTGCGGCGATGAAAGAGCTGGCCCGGCGCAGCCAGTGG
>JACNIZ010000337.1 GCA_014382805.1 Planctomycetota bacterium | reverse complement strand
AACAAAATAGCTGGATCTTTCAATTAAAACTGGCATGGTCACCGGGGACAATCGTCGATTGTGCTCGAAAGTCTCTAATTCGTCCATTTGAAAAACTCCTCGAATACCACCCCGACTCTTCGCTTGGGTCAGGGCAAACGAATGGAATTCACGACACACTTGGCCGAGCTTTTTCAATCTACGTTCAACGGTTGGTCGACGAACTTTTTGAATTCGCGCTATCTGGCGTATGGTTACCTTGGAAATTAATAGATCAAAAACGCGAAAATGTAGCTTGGGCTTTCGCCACCTAAAATCAGTTTTAAATGTTTGGCTACTAAAACGCCTTTCGCAAACGTTGCAGCTAAACCGCTTTACGTAACGACCATCGCACTTTCGAAAAAATCGGCCGCGGGTGCGCCAAGTAAATATTACTCCTCTTTGCCCTGAGGGGCATTCCGGGTACGGGCAGAACGGTGGCTTAAACATTTCATCCTCCAGACAATTTTTCGATTATCTAAAGGACGGGTTAGGACGGTTTCGGTTACACGTCTTTTTTGAATCTTGGGCCAATCAAAGGGGCCAGTTTCTTATTTTGGAAGTTCTATTCGGGCAGGAGGAACCAAAGCCTCCGGCATCGGAATGTTCCTCTCCACCGGCTTCCCCTGCAACTCAAACTCCTGTCCAGGCGCCTCTGGAATTTCACTCAGTTCAACTGAAACCACCATCGAAACACCACGCTTCCGCATAGTCACCCCGAACAACCGTTCACAACGTGACATCGTTATTCGGTTGTGAGTAACCACTACAAACTGAGTGTCCCCTGTAAAGTGATTGATCGCATCGATAAAGCGCTCGACGTTTGCGTCATCCAATGCGGCATCCACTTCGTCTAGCAGACAGAACGGACTTGGTCGCGACTGGAATACGGCCAAAAGCAAAGCCAAAGCAGTAAGAGTGCGCTCGCCACCTGAAAGCAAGTTGATCGACCGTAATTCCTTTCCAGGAGGCCGCACCTGAATCTCAATGCCAGCGTCCAGGGCATCCTCCTCCGAAGATAACTCCAAACTGGCACGTCCACCACGAAATAGACGGCGGAAGATATGCTCGAAGTTGCCCTGAACCGCTCGAAATGTTTCCAAAAAGCGTGAGCGACAGAGTTCATCCAGCTCCGCCAAGGTGGCTTGCAAATTGCCACGGGCTTCGTGTAAATCGTCCCGCTCACGAACTAGGAAGTTTTCGCGTTCTTCCCTTTCTTCCAGCTCCTTCACGGCATCAAGGTTGACCGCGCCGATGGCGTCGATCTTGGATTTGAGTTGCCCGACCTCTGCCCGTGCAGCCTGATCGTCCATTTCCGCGAGCGGAGCTTGAACGTCGATGTTCATCGTTTGAGCTAAGTCTTCCAGAGCTTGTCCAAACTCTTCGAACAGGCCTTGGACCAAAGCAGACGACGTCATTTGCGCTTTTTGCACCTCCAAAGCTAGCGACTGACGTCGCTCCATAAGTTGGTCCATGCTTTGGGTCTCGCCTGAACGCTGCTCCTTTTCTATGCTGAGCGCTTGACTGGCCCGGTTCAATTGCACCTCGGCATCCGCTAGGCGTTCCGCCAAGGAAGCCCGTGCTTCCAACAACTCAGTCCGTTTCCGTACCGCATCTCCCGCTTCCCGTCGCAACTCCGATGCGCGCGAAGTGAGCTCCGTCAGTTCCTGATTTAGGTTGCCGACTTCGCTGGCTTCCTTGGCAGCCCGTTTGCGGCTATCACGCAATTTGGACTGGAGTAATTCTTCGCTTTGTTTGACCCGGTTGGCCTCGACTCGGGCTTCTTGAAGTAAGCCGCTGGTTCGTTCGTAATCTTGGCCTTCCGCTTCGGCTTGGGATTGAACATCTTCCAATTCTTGGTTGAGTTGAATCCGTCTCGTTTCGGCAGCGTCGCGACCTTCCGAGGCTTGATTTTCTTTTTGGGTTGCGGTTTCAACTGTTTTGCTCAGTTGCTCCAACTCGCGCGACAAGGCTTGGATTTCTTCAGCGGAGCGTTTTTTTCGATTGCTATATTCTTGCAATCGAGCCTCGGCTTTTTCGCGATCACTTAAAGCTTCGCGGTTTTCAGCCTCTACTTCAGCCAATTCCTTGGCTAATGCCTCAAGTTTGGCATTGACTTCGTTCTCGCATTCGGATGCCCGGGCAAATTCCTTTTCGGCAATTTCCAATTGTTGCCCGGCAACGTCGCGGGCATTGCGCCTAGCCAACATGCCAGCGGAATCATCCGACAACATGCCGACTCGGGTATAGCCTTGGGCATGCAATTGCCCTTGCTCCGAAAGGAAGCTAAGCCCTGGGTGCTGACCTGCCAGTTGCAGCGCCAACTTATTATTCGCAACGGTGAAAATCGGCCCCAACTTTGCACACAGAGCATCGACACATGCGGCTTCGCCTTGCAGGCGATCACGCAGCAAGACCGCCCCATCGATAGTTGGCAAATTAGCCGCGGCTGCTTTTTTACCGCTGTCACTTTGCGGGTAAAAAGCATCCATTGCCCCACCATCCAAGGCCGCCAAACAATCACTGGAATCTAGCCAAAGCGCACTTTGCACCCGCCCGAGCAAATCTTCCAGGATCCGGTCCCACGGAGCAGCAATCCTAATTTCCGCAAGCAACATACCGCGCACGCCGTCAGCCTTGGATTGCAAAGCCTTGCGCACGTGCGCAGGCACACCTTGCAAATCCTGCTCGACGCCTGCGAGGGCCTCTAATCGCGCCCGAGCACCTGCAGCTTTGCGCCGCGCCTCTCCGGCGACGTCGGCGTAGCCCCGCGCATCCCCGCGCCAGTGAGTTTGCTTTTCTAATAGTTGCAAAATAGAACTCTCTAAGCCAATCGCCTTTTCGCGTGTTTGCCGCGCTTCTTTATCTGCGGCTTCGTGATCCCAAGCAAGTTGCTGTGCCTCTTTGGCCAATTCCTCCTGGCGACGATTCCTCGCCTGCAATCCACCTTCCGCTTCGGAACGTAGACGAGTTGCATCGGCGACTTGGTTATGGAATCGAGTCCTTTCGCTCAGGGCCTCCAGCACTCCGCGTCGCATTTCTTCCATGCTTTCGCGCAGCTTGCGATTTTGAGCTTTGGCGGCCAGGAATACTTCTTCAGCCGCTGTTAAATTCTCCTCGACGACCTTGCGCTGACGGGCAATGTCGTCCAAATCACGCTGCAAAGCACTTTCTTCTTCGGCGCGTTCTTGCTCGCTGCTCAACAGAGACGTCAACCGACTTTGATCCTTGTCATGACGTTGATCCGATTCGCTGGCCCGGGTTTCCAAACCGCGCACCCGTTCTTCCAAACCGGCAATGCGCTCCTTATTTTCTGCAACCTCACCGCGCAGACCATCGTGCCGCATTCGCAACGCACTCTCTTCCTTTTCCATCAAAGCCAAGCGATCCTCGGCCTGGGTACGCGCATTACGCAAAGTCAGCAATTCGGCGTCCAAGGCATCCGCCTGCTGATGCAATTGCGCTTCCTGCTCGGCCAACTCACTGCGTTCGGCCAAGCCGACGCGCACGCGTAGCTCGCGATATCGGTCGCGCATTTCCACAAAACGACGCGCTTTACCCGCCTGATAACGCAGCGATCGCACCGCTTTTTGCACCTCCTCCAACACGTCATCCACGCGCGAAAGATCCAAAGCCACGGCACCTAATTTGCGTTCCGTTTCCTTCTTGCGCTCCTTGTAACGACTAATACCCGCCGCCTCTTCAAACACACTTCGCCGCTCCGCAGGGTTGGCGGCCAATACCGCGTCGATCTTGCCCTGGGCCAGCACCATATAACCACGCACGCCCAAACCAGTGTCCATCAACATTTCGCGCACGTCTTTGCGCCGCACCTTGCGGCCATTCAGCAAAAACTCGGATTCGCCAGTGCGGAACAAACGCCTACCGACGGCAACCTCTCCGCCCGGTTCGGCAATTTCACCCTTGTCGTCGCCGAGTATAATTTCGACCATTGCGTAAGGTGCTGCCGCTCTTCCTTCCGCACCTTTGAAGATCACATCTTCCATGGCGTCGGCGCGCAGGGTTTTGGCGGAACGTTCGCCGAGCACCCACAACAGGGCGTCCACTACGTTGGATTTACCGCAACCGTTTGGGCCGACAATGCCGGTCAAGCCGCGTTGCAGCGGCACCACGGTGCGGTCGGCGAAGGACTTAAAGCCTTCTAGCTCGATGCGCTTTAGGTACATGGATGAACTGTGGTGGTGATTAGGAGTCGTTGAAGTCAGTGCCGATATCCGAACCGAAGTCGGAATCGATATCCAAGCCTATGTCTAGAGGCTTAGGAATGCGCTGCATCCACGAGGAATCTTGCACCGCAGCGGCGGCAGGAAATTGCAGCCACGGCGCGGTTTGGAAGGAGGTAGAGGCGGGAACGCCTGAGTCGAGCTGCAAAGCCCAACCCATAGCGTAACCGGCATCGGGATTTAGACCATCCCGTTGCGCTAGGCGGGTGCCGGCCGGACCCGGGTGCGGCGGCGCACCGTGTTCGGGCCGCAGCTGGGCGGCGCGGATGTGACGTTCGAACATGGATCGCAGCGACAAGATGGTTCGCCGCGCCCGATCGCCACTGAGGGCTTCATCGGGCAGCAATTGGGCTAAAGCTTGATCCAAACCAGCCGGCAGCAAACATACTCGGGCGTGCTCCGTGCCGCGCCCGCGCAGCAGCAGCGCCTCGAGACTGGTGCAAGCAAGCTCCAAACTCGCGGCGACGTCCTCCATGAACTCGCTGGTTTGCCACGGCCCGGCTTCTTGAGCACAGCGCGCTAAATTAATAACCGCGGTAGCAGCCAGCTGATCTTCTCGGTGTTCGGCAGCTGGCGGCAGACGTTTCGGCGGTTGCCAGGTCAAAGTGACCCGTTCGCTATGGGCCAACATGCGCTGCATGGAGTCGTCCGCTGCGGCAAAGGAAGCAGCTGACATGCTGACCCAATGCCCATGACCGGCCCAGCGCCGCGCAAGCTCATGGTTATCACATAGCCAACGCATTTTGTCGGCGCCGCCACTGAACCAAGTTGGGGCGTCTTGACTGAGCTCGGTCCAAGCTGCACTACGCGGAATAAACACTTGCAGTTCATGGCTTTGGCCGCGGCAGTCACGTACCCGCTGCCAGAATTCTGCTTCGCTTTCATCCGCTTGCCAACGCAGCAAAATTCGACTGGAGCGCATCCAATCGCCAAGGTGTGGCAAGTGAAAACGACCGATCGAAATGCCCTCAGCCTGAGCCGGCGTCAGGACTTCTTCAATCGCAAAGCGGGCCAATAACTCTTCGCCTAATGCCGGGCGCAAATCGCCGCCTTCCGGACCCAAATGCGGAGCGCCCATTACGCTGGGTAAACAATCTCCACCCAGCCAAGCACGTAGCTCGGAACGATCCACGCCGACGTATTCCGTCGCTAAAGGGTCGGAATGCAAACCCAAACTTCGGCATTCATTGTCAGCCATCGCAGTGATCACACGACCAGTAATGTGACCCAAATCTGCCATCACCAAGCGCCTTTCCACCAAAGACGAAACCCGCCGCGCAGTAGTTAAATCCAGGTAGCGATCCCTTACCAAGGATAACGCCAATTGATGGCGATCCCATGGACGCGAATGTGCGCGCGTACCGTTACGAGTATGCACTCGCAACCGTGCCATGGCATCTTCAAGCAGTTTGCGGAAATCGGAATAACTGCGTGCAACGCGATGCAATCCCATTTCGCGCATCAGGTGGGTAGCTAGGCGCGCAATTTCTAGCGTCGCTATGGTGCTCGAAGTCGTACCGAATTCTAGCCGTATCGCTTCAACCAATTCGTCGGCCCAAGCGTCTCCCAAGTTTTGCACACCAGCGGCTGCCGCTCGCAACGAATCCGCCAAACGCGGTCCGTCGAAGCTTTCTTCGCTACCGTCGCGCTTACGGACTCGGGAAACCAGTCGTGCCATGTGGACCGCCGTCCAGCCCAGCGTTGGACTGCAGGAAGGGTTTAAGTTCTTCGATAAATTGTTCGACGTCTTTGAACTCGCGGTAAACCGAGGCGAAACGCACGTAGGCTACTTGATCCAACTGCTTCAGCGCGTCCATTACCAGTTGACCGATGTATTTGGAGCCGACTTCACGATCGAACATTTCGGTCAGGCCGCGTTCAATGCTGCTGGTAATTTCTTCCAACTGCTCGAGTGAAACGGGCCGTTTTTCGCACGCCTTGAGCATGCCTTTCAAAATTTGGTTGCGATCAAAAGGCACCCGTGAGCCGTCTTTCTTCACCACCCGGAGCGGGGTTTCCTCCATGCGTTCGTAGGTGGTGAAACGACGGCTGCAATCCAGACACTCACGACGCCGGCGAATGGAAAATCCATCCGACGAGGAGCGGGAATCTATGACACGACCGTTATCGGCTTTACAGAAGGGACAGCGCAAAGACCTAGTATGAATGCAGGGCGCGGTGCAAGCAGTAGTGGTTGCCAGCGAGTAAGTAGATTTTTACCACAATCACTGGTAGCAATCCACTCTAAAGCCACAGCTTAGGACAGATTCGATCACCTATTTACCGACGCAAAACTCGCCAAAAAGCTGGTCTAACAGGTCTTCTGGCGTGAATTCGCCCACCAGCTCGGCCAGGGTCATCAATGCCGCCCGGATTTCCTCGGCCACCAAATCCTGATTGCCCCCCGTCTGCAGCCATTTTTGGGCCTGATTCAGACACTCGTGGGCCTGCTCCAATGCCCGACAATGCCGATCCACCGAGCGTAGGGTGCACGCATGTTGCTGTTCCGCCTGAATACTGGCGACAACTACCGCATCTGTCAGTGCAGTCAAGCTTGCTGGCTGCTCGGCGCTAACCCAAATCGCGGTTTGCTGATGGATTTCTTGCAGCACGGTTTCGGGCAGTTGGCAAGGTAGATCGCACTTGCTGACGACCACCAATCGCGGCACATCCGGCAACCCAGTGGTTAGCTGAGCGCGGGCGTCGGCGCTATCGATGACACAAAGCTGGAAATCAAACTGGTCGTCCTGCAAGCGCTGCCGCGCTGCGGCATCCCGTGGGTCCACCGCCTCCCCACCTACGCCTGGCAGGTCACATAGCAACCATGGCCGGGTTTGATGACGTATTTCCGCAGGCTGCGGCCAAACCGCCTGCAATCGGTCACGAGTGGTGCCAGCGATATCCGAGATCAGCGCAGCCTGTCCGGTAATGGCGCCGAACAAAGACGTCTTGCCGGCGTTGGGTGCTCCTACCAAAGCAATGCGCCATTGCTCGGCTTGCTCCACCCATCGCTGTTGTTCTCCTAGTTTGCCGCGAGCAATGGCATTTTTTGCACTGCTCAGCGCGGCCCCAACTTCGGCTGGCGATAAATCCTGCGAATCCCCTTCTTCAAAATCCAACCCGGCCTCGAGCTGCACTAATCCATGCACCAAAGCAGCGCGCGCAATTTGCAATTTGCGACCCAATCCACCACCTAATACCGCCGCTGCCGCCACCGCTTGCTGCGCATTTTTTGAATGGATTAAATCCAATACCGCCTCGGCTTGGGCCAAGTCTAGCTTGCCATTCAAAAAAGCCCGACGGGTAAATTCACCCGCTACTGCAGCGCGTAATCCCTGGTTTTGCAGATGAGTAAAAATTTCCTCCACTAATGGTGGACTGGCGGGCAAATGCAATTCCACCACGTCTTCCCCGGTGGCGCTGCGTGGGGCTGAAAAAAACAAAGTAGCCACCGGGATGCGGCAATCGCCGAACCACAGCCAGTTCCCAGCGACGGCATTTTGATCGGCGCTGATGGGCCACCCTCGAGGCAGCCAGCGCGGAGCGTCGCCACAAAGGTTAGTGCCCGATACTCGAATCACCGCCCGCGGTGCTGCACCAGTTGCAGTTGCGAGTGCAAAAATGCCGTCAGCCGGTGAATTCGCTGGCACTAAAACGACGTCGGCCTTAGCCGGTCATTGCGTCGGTCGGTTTGGTGACCGGCCACTTCTTCTTGATCACCTTGGCTTCGAAAATACCGATGGCCGAAGAGGTGATCATGTAGAGCGACAAACCCGCAGCGTAGTTGTAGAGCATGACACCGAATAGGATCGGCATGAAGGTCATGATCTTCTGCATCTGCGCCTGATTTGGATCGGCCGGTTTCGGCATGGTTTTTTGGTGAGCTACCCACAATACGACCATGATGATTGGTAACAGGTTAAACGAAGTCACCCCCGACATCGGGAAGAAATCGGCAACCGGTCCGCCAAAATCGATCAGCGCGTCAGGTCGCGACAAGTCCTCCATCCAACCAAAGAATGGCTGTTGGCGCAATTTCAACGAACTACGTAAGGCGGCAAACAAGCCAATAAAGATCGGCATCTGCAAAAACGGCGGCAAACATCCACCCAACGGCGGAGCGACTTGATGCTTTTTATACAGCTTGGTCATCTCCTGCTGTTTGCGCTTAGGATCCTTGGCAAACTTTTTGGTGATGTTATCCATCATCGGCTTGACCTTTTGCATCTTCACTTGGTACTCAGCCATCTTTAGCTGCGAACGTCGGTTCAGAGGCATTAATGCGCCGCGCACTAATATGGTCAGCAAAATAATCGCTACACCCCAGTTCCCCACCAAGGTATGGAACATGGTCAGCAACCACATAATTCCAGGCGCGATCCAATGGGTGAAAAACATGCGGTAGAAAAAAGAACTACTGTAGTCCGCAAATTCTGGAATCGAAGCCATGTCGCCGAAGGGCGCCAGTAAGGCATTGTCCTTCGGCCCTACGTACCATTGGAAACTAGCGCGGCTGGCAGGGTCCTCGGGGCGCGAAATATGCATGCTGAAATCGCCAGCAACCGAAGCACGCTGCCAATATTCACTTAGGTACCAAGCTCCTTGTCCCAAGCTGACCGCACGGACTCGATTCTGTAGATCACCTTGAATAGCCTGCACCCGCCCCAGGTCCATCCCAGCTCGGTCTGCCACTTGCGACGATGTGGGATAAGATCCTAACTCCGAAGCGAGAATCTGCTCATAACGACCGACGTCTTTGTATTCGCGTCGGACCTCTTCGGTCAAGCCTGTGAGAATCGCGTCTTCACGCGCACTCTCATCGTACAGCACCTCGGCAACGGCTCCGCGGAACGAAGCGTTCACTGGTTGAATCGCACTAAGGAAGTACTTTGAACCTTCGACTACGTAGGCGATATCGCCTTTCCAACGTGCCACCATGTCGCGGCGATTGTTGTCCGGTAAAGAACCCGACGGAAAGTGGCTTTCAAAGTCTTCCAATACGCCATGTTCTTTCACTCCAGCGGCGACGTAAGGATTTGGATAAAAGCGGTCAGCCTCTTTCACTACACCGCCACCAGTACCCACCCGCATACTCAAATCTTTGCCTGCCAACTGCAGCGTTTTGGCTTCAGCTTGCACTTCTAGATCGAAGCTATAGCTATTCGGCGCCAACTGCACCGACTTCACCATTTCGACGCCATTCGCCGTTTCAATGCGGAAGATGATTTGATTGCTTTCCGGTCGTAGCTCTGCGGTCCACGGACTGGAATCCAAATTGGTGCCCAATTCCGAACCGGCTTCAAACAGGCGCAAGCCCATGCGCTTGGTGTAGTTCAACATCGAAGGCTCGTGGCCTGCGGCGGGCGGCTGAGCACTCTGGGCACGGAACAAATACAGCCAATCGTCTTCGCTGATTTTTTTGTCGTGCATCAAAAAAGGCGTGTACTCCTTAAGACGTACCTCCAAACACGATGCGCCGACGCTAGACCATTTGGTCCAAAGCAGCTCATTTTCCAGCACGAAGGTTTTTTCTTCGGCGCTATAGTCGGTGAAATCCTCGGCATGGAAGTCTACGTTGACCTCAGCCAGATTTTGTTCTTCTGGCGTGCAAGAACGGAATAGCAACCAGGCGATGATCGCCCAAAGTAAGAAGGTAAGCAGAGGACGCACTATTTATTTACCCGCGAGGAGTCGGACTCCTAAGGTTTCCGGGAGCTCTGGAATTTGCAGGATGCGCTGACTAGCAGCTTCGACGTCGTATTCCAAACGACGCCAACGCACGGTTTCACCATCAAACAAGGCGTATGCCAAACGGTTATCCGCATCGCGCGGCTGGCCTACCGAACCGACGTTAATTAAGTAGCGACGGCCGGGATCTAACTTCAATTCCGCATCGTGCCCTTTGGCCGGTGTAAAGGCCTGGCCTTCACAAAAACTGCCGGGGTGATGGGTGTGACCATAAAAGGTCAAGCGATGGTGGGCGGCCTCAAAATTGGCCAGCAGCTTGGGGTGGCCTGCGGGCAAGTTGGGCATCAAATACTCAGCCAATGGCTCGCACGGACTGGCGTGAACGATTTGCAAGGCTTCATAACCATTGGGTTCCAATTCCATGGATGGGCTAAGGCCACCCATCCAATCCCAAATTGGCCAATTTTCTTCCAATTCCGGATTCATTGCTCGCCGCGTCCAATCGATAGCGCGCAATGCCCGTTCATGGAAACCACGGGCGTCCTGATCGTCGAGCAAAGCTGCATCATGATTGCCCTGCAGGCATACCGGGAAACGCTCCATCACCAGTTGGCATACTTCGCGCGGAGAGGCGCCGTAGCCGATGACGTCGCCCAGGCAAACCAATTTCTCGACCCCAAGCTGATCCACGTCAGCGAGTGCCACGGTTAGGGCTTCGAGGTTCGAGTGTAGGTCGGAAAGAAAGGCGATCATGCCAACTATGGGGTCCCCGCAATGGCGACGATCCGGCATTGTCGCTTTGCCCCGGTCCGCTCGCAAGCTTCCTTCGAGGCTAGACTTTCCTTGTAACCTAGAAGGCCTTAACCTGTGCGCCACACCGCTCGACTTAGCCGCGCTTGGCGGGTCGGCTCCGCGCACCAAATTCCCCTCCGCCTTAATCGAAGATGAAACCGCTAATCCTTTTTGTTGCCCTTTTTGCTGCAGCGTTGCCGGTTGCCAGCCGCGCCCAAGAAATTGTTGAGCCGCTGCCGGCCGACGCCGTGGCCATGCTAGATGGCGAACCTATTACCAAAGCAGCTTACCTGGACTACCTTTATAGCCGTTTCGGCAAGCGCGGAGTGAAGGATATGGTCGGCGATTTGCTGGTCGAAAAGGAGGCGAAAAAGTTTGGCATTCAAATCGACGTCGCCAAACTCGAGGCCGACGTCAAGGAGCGTGAAGAAACTGCTCGCAAAGGGCTGAGCGAAGAGCAGTTTTTGCAAAATTTACAGCGTAATGGCCAGACTTATGAGCTTTACCTCGCCGGGCTGTACCGGGATTTGAGCAATGAGCAATATTTGCGCGGTTTGGTCAGCAAAACACGGGTGGCCACCGATGATCGCATTCAGCAACTATTTGAGCGCCAATACGGTATGGGCGGCATCAAAATGCAGGTGCGTCACGTCCTGGTCCTGCCCAATATGCTGCGCGCGGAATTAGTCCGCGGCGGC